>NZ_JBHYIK010000026.1:86441-116290 GCF_042739735.1 Amycolatopsis sp. NPDC059027
CCTCCTTCACGGCGTTGAGCGCCGGTAAGGAGGCCTTCACGGACCGACGCTGAGGAGGAACGCCGTGCCGGAGTTGGCCGATCTGACCGCCGTCGAGCTGGTGACCGCGTACCGCGAGGGCACGCTCTCGCCGGTCGAGGTCACCGAGGACGTCCTCGCCCGCATCGAGGCGCGCGAGCCCGAGCTACACGCGCTCTACGCGTACGACCCGGCTGGCGCGCGAGAGGACGCGAAGGCGTCCGAGGCGCGTTGGCAGGCGGGGGAGCCTCAAGGCCCGATCGATGGCGTCCCCTTGACGCTGAAGGAGAACATCGCGACGCGCGGCACGCCGGTCCCGCTCGGCACGGCCGCCACCGAACTCGTCCCGGCCCCCGCCGACGCGCCGGCCGCTGCCCGAGTCCGCGAGTCCGGTGGGGTGCTGGTGGCGAAGACGACCATGCCGGACTACGGCATGCTGACCTCGGGTTTGTCGAGCTTCCACACCGCGTCGCGCAATCCGTGGGACCCGTCGCGCACACCGGGCGGTTCGAGCGCGGGCGCCGGTGCGGCCGCGGCTGCCGGGTACGGACCGCTGCACGTCGGCACCGACATCGGCGGCTCCATCCGGCTGCCCGCCGGGTGGTGTGGTCTGGCCGGGCTCAAGCCGAGCTTCGGCCGCGTCCCGGTGGACCCGCCGTTCCTCGGCCGCGTCGCGGGGCCCATGACCCGCACGGTGGCCGACGCCGCGCTGCTGATGAGCGTCCTGTCCGCGCCCGACCTACGCGACCATTTGTGCCTGCCACCCGCGGACCTCGATTGGTCCACTGTGGACGCCTCGGTGCGCGGTCTGCGCGTCGGACTCCACCTCGATCCCGGAACGGGCCTCGCGGTGGAACCGGAGATCATCGCCGCCGTCACCGAGGCCGCGCGGCTTTTCGAGGCCGCTGGCGCAGTGGTGGAGCCGGTGGCCGCCTTCACGACCCGGGAGATGCTGGACGGCCTCGACCGCTTCTGGCGCGTTCGTGCCTGGTCCGACATGACGGCACTGCCCGCCGAGCGCCGCGCGAAGGTCCTGCCCTACATCGCCGCGTGGGCCGGGGGCGGGGCCGAAGTGTCCGGTGTGGACACTTACCGCGCCTTCGCCCAGATGGACGCGGTGAGTGTGGCTGCCCTGCGCGCGACCGCCCCGTTCGATCTGGTGCTCTCGCCGACCAGCCCGGTCAGTCCACCGCCCGCGGAATGGGCCTCGCCGACCAACGACCCGGTCCGCGCGCTGGAGCACATCGCGTTCACCGTGCCGTACAACATGTCCGGCCAGCCCTCGCTCGCCGTCAACTGCGGCTACACCTCCGGCGGCCTGCCCATCGGCCTGCAGATCACCGGCCCCCGCTTCGCCGACGTCGCGGTGCTGCGGGCGGGTGCCGCCTTCGAACGCCTCCGCCCCGAACAACGCCCCTGGCCGTGAGCCCCCGCACCGAGGGACGCCTTCGGTGCACTGGCCGCACCCGGGGACGCCCTCGTCTCATCCAACGCACCAAGGGCGTCCCTCGGTGCGGGGCCGGGCCCACCTACTCCGCAGGCGTGCCGATGGCGTCGGCCAGGGCGAGTACCCGGCGCGCGTTGTCCACGTGCAGGTTCTCGATCATCCGCCCGTCCACCGTCACGACGCCCTTACCCGCTGCCTGAGCCTCTTCGAACGCCGCGATGATCCGGCGCGAGCGGTCGATCTCCTCCTCGGACGGCGCGAAGATCCGGTTGCACGGCTCGACCTGCCCGGGGTGGATGAGCGTCTTGCCGTCGAAGCCGTACTGGCGGCCCTGCAGGCATTCCGCCTCGAATCCCTCGAGATCCTTCACGTCGTTGTAGACGCCGTCGAGGATGACCTTCCCGGTCGCCCGTGCCGCGAGCAGCGCCAGCGACAGCCCGCCGAGCAGCGGTCCGCGGCCCGGCACGAACTCCGCGTGCAGCTCCTTGGCCAGGTCGTTCGTGCCCATCACGAGCACGGTCAGCCGCTCCGACGCGCCCGCGATCTCCGCCGCGTGCAACATCGCGACGGGCGTCTCGACCATCGCCCAGATCTTCGTGCTCTCCGGGGCGCCGCCGAGTTCCAGCGCGCGCTCGATGTTGTGCACCTCGGCCGCCGAGTTCACCTTCGGCACCACGATCGCGGCCGGGCCAGCCTGTGCGGCGGCGCGCAGGTCGGCGTCGTGCCATTCGGTGTCGAGGCCGTTGACCCGGATGGTCACCTCGCGTTTGCCGTAATCCCCGGACGAAGCCGCGGCACAGACGCGTTCACGGGCCTCTTCCTTCGCGTCCGGCGCGACGGCGTCCTCCAGGTCGAGGATCAGCGCGTCCGCGGGCAGCGTCTTCGCCTTCTCCAGCGCGCGTTCGTTCGCGCCCGGCATGTACAGCACCGAACGGCGCGGTTTGACCTCGGTCACGCCAAAGCCTCCTTGGTGGCCGCGTCATAGGCGGCGGCGAGTTCGGGGTCGTCGGCGGCCAGCTCGTCGGCCAGCTCGGCGACCACCCGGCACTGCTTCACCGACGCGTCGTCCTGCATTTTCCCGTCGATCATGACCGCGCCCGTGCCGTCGCCCATCTCGGCGATGACCCGGCGCGCCCAGGCCACATCGGCAGGCGAGGGGGAGAAGACCTTCTTCGCGATGTCGATCTGCACCGGGTGCAGGCTCCACGCCCCGACACAGCCGAGCAGGAACGCGTTGCGGAACTGGTCCTCGCAGGCCACGACGTCGCGGATGTCCCCGAACGGCCCGTAGTACGGCAGGATCCCGTGCATCGCGCACGCGTCGACCATCCGCGCGACCGTGTAGTGCCACAGGTCCTGCTGGTACGTCGTGCGCCCGGTGATCAGGTCCTCGCCGACGGGGTCGGTGCGCACCAGGTAGCCGGGGTGCCCGCCGCCGACCCGGGTGGTCTTCATCCGGCGGCTCGCGGCGAGGTCGGCAGGGCCGAGCGAGATGCCCTGCATGCGCGGGCTCGCGCCGGCGATCTCCTCGACGTTCGCCACCCCGCTCGCGGTCTCCAGGATCGCGTGCACGAGCAGCGGCTTCTCCAGCCCGGCGCGGGCCTCCAGCTGGGCGAGCAACCGGTCGACGTAGTGGATGTCCTGGGCGCCCTCGACCTTCGGCACCATGATGACGTCGAGCTTGTCGCCGATCTCGGTGACCAGCGTGACCAGGTCGTCCAGCACCCACGGCGAGTCGAGGCTGTTGACGCGCGTCCACAGCTGGGTCTTCCCGAAGTCGTTCGCCTTGGCGATCGCCACCAGCCCGCTGCGCGCGGCCTCCTTGCGGTCCGCGCGCACGGCGTCCTCGAGGTTGCCGAGCAGGACGTCGACCTTCTTCGCGATGTCCGGCACCTTGGCGGCCATCTTCTCGTTGCCGGGATCGAAGAAGTGGATCATCCGCGACGGCCGCACCGGGATCTGGCGGAGCGGTTCCGGCGCGCCCAGCGCGAGCGGGGCGAAGAAGTCCTTCGGCGAGCGCATCGATCCTCCATGCACGGTTGTATACCGACGAGTAACCATAAACCCGGGCGCCGCCCGGGCGCTGCGGTGCAAGTCACCTCCAACCGGGTGAGGGAACACGGATGGGGCAACCGCAACCGCTTTCGCTGGTCATCACTTCGACGTCCACTGTGGAATCCGAGTCGATTGGGCTGAATGGCCTAGCGCGTTGAATCCTTTGCCCTACGCCGGTTCTGTGCCTTCGGTAGTGGTTCGCGGGCGCACAGTAATGCCACTCACCTTGCCCTCACTCGGTTGGCGGCACGGTCGGACCGAAGTCCGACGACCGCCCGTCGACCGGTCACCGACCGCTGAGCGCCGTCGATCGCAGCCACTCCCGCTACCCGGAGACCCCGCGCCGTCGCACTGGTACTCAAGTACCTGTGCCGGTTTCCGCTGGCACGAGCGGTACAGGGTTGAAGGAGGCGGACTCGTGGCGGCTACACCTCAGAACACCGAGAGCTCGGCGGTCACCGGGAGCGCGAAGCGCAGCCGGTCCCTGCCCAGCCGTGTGGTGCCGCCGATCGAGCTTCCGGCGAGCGTCGAAGAGCTGGCCCGCAAGGCCGCCGCGCTGCTGGGCTGGCACGGAGTCGTGCTGCCCGAGACGACCATGCTCGGCCGCAAGGTCTGCGTGGTCGCGCGGTTGCGCACCGACGTGCACGCCGAGCGGATCGCGATGGGTGTCGGTCCCGTCGCCGACCGCGCCACCGTCGACACCTGGACCTGGCCGGAGCTGGCCGCGACCGCACCCGCGCCGGCCGCCGAGATCATCGGCGTCCTCGCGGTCGCCCGGCACTGGCGCACCGCGATGGCCTCCGCGGTTCCGTTCGCACGTTACGGCGAGGCCGCGATGGTTCTGCCATCGCCAGCCGTACTGACGGAGGACTACGTCGGCAACTGCCTGCCGCGGTCCCGCGCGTACGGCCTCGCCGTCGTCACCGCCGACCCGAACGCGATGATCGACCTCGACCTGGAGGGCCGCGACGAGCGGATCCTGCTCGCCGAGGACTCGGTCTCCCGGTACGTCAACGAGCTCGTCTACGACCAGCTCCTGCGCGCCACCGAGGTCCCGGCGGACGTCGACTAGCCGTACTACTGTCACCGGTATGCGAGTTGTCATTGCCGGTGGACACGGTCAGATCGCGCTGCGGCTGGAGAAACTGCTCGCCGCGCGCGGGGACGAGGCGGTCGGGATCGTCCGCAATCCCGAACACGTGACGGACCTCGAAACGGTCGGTGCCCGTGCCGTGGTGCTCGACCTGGAGAAGTCCGATGTGGACGCTGTGGTCAAGGTGCTCGAAGGTGCCGACGCGGCGATCTTCTCCGCGGGCGCCGGGCCGGGCAGCGGTACCGCTCGTAAGGACACTGTGGACCGTGGTGCTGCCGCGTTGTTCGGTGAAGCGGCCGAACGGGCCGGGGTGCGCAGGCACATCCAGGTCGGCTCGATGGGCACCGACAAGCTCGACTCGCCCGCGTTCAGTCCGGAATTCCGCGTCTACCTGGAGGCCAAGAAGGCCGCCGAGGACGACCTGCGGGCCCGCGATCTGGACTGGACGATCCTGCGGCCGGGTCAGCTGACCGACGATCCCGGCACCGGGCTGGTGTACCTCTCGGACTCGACCGGCCGCGGCAAGATCCCGCGGGACGACGTCGCCCGCGCCCTCGTCGGCCTGCTCGACGCGCCCGAGACCGCGGGCCGCACGCTGGAGCTGATTTCCGGGGACCTGACGGTCGCCGAAGCCCTGGCGACGCTCTGATGGAGGACCGTTAGGCTGTCGGAAGTGAGCGCACGCGAGATCGCCATCTTCAGCGGAAGTGCCCATCCCGAGCTCGCGGCGGAGATCTGCGCGCATCTCGACGTCCCCCTGCTTCCCGTGCGGGTGCAGCGGTTCGCGAACGACTGCCTCGAGGTGCAGCTGCAGGCCAACTGCCGCGAACGCGACGTCTTCATCATCCAGCCGCTGGTTCGCCCGGTGCAGGAAAACCTCGTCGAGCTGCTGCTGATGCTCGACGCCGCGCGCGGCGCCTCGGCCGCCCGGATCACCGCCGTCATCCCGCACTACTCCTACGCGCGTTCGGACAAGAAGGACGCGCCGCGGATCTCCATCGGTGGCAAGCTCGTCGCCGATCTGCTGGTCACGGCGGGCGCGAACCGGGTGCTGGCGATGACGTTGCATTCGCCGCAGGTGCACGGGTTCTTCGACATCCCGGTCGATCACCTGCACGCGTTGCAGGAGCTGGCCCGCTACTTCCGGCAGTACGACCTTTCGCAGACCACCGTGGTGTCGCCGGATCTGGGCAACGCCAAGGAGGCGGCGCATTTCGCGCGGCTGCTCGGCGCGCAGGTCGCCGCCGGGGCCAAGCAGCGCTTCGCCGATGACCGCGTCCAGATCAGCTCCGTGATCGGCGAGATCACCGGCCGTGACGTGATCGTCCTCGACGACGAGATCGCCAAGGGCAGCACGGTCCTCGAACTGCTGGACCGCCTTCGCGAGCTGAAGCCGCGTTCGATCCGCGTCGCCTGTACGCACGGGCTTTTCGCCGCCAGGGCGATCGAGCGGATCGGCGCGCAGGAGGACGTGCTGGAGATCGTCTGCACCAACACGGTGCCGATCCCGGCGGACGAACGCACGGACAAGCTCAAGATCCTGTCGATCGCCCCGGCGATGGCCGAGGCGATCCGCCGCATCCACAACGGCGAGTCCGTCAGCGCGTTGTTCGAGCCCGCCTAAGCCATCAACGCACCGCCGTTGACGTCGAGGACGGCGCCGGTGATCCAGTTCGCCTCGGCCGAAGCGAGGAAGCAGACCGCCGCCGCGATGTCCTCGGCCGTGCCGAGACGTCCCACCGGCACGGCGGCGAGGATGCGGCGCAGCAGCTCCGGGTCCTGGTCGTTGATGAGGCCGGTGTCGACCGGGCCGGGCGCGACGGCGTTGACGGTGATCCCCTCGGTGGCCAGCTCGCGTGCGGCGCTGCGGGTCAGCGAGATCAGACCCGCCTTGGAACTCGCATACGCCGCAGTGCCGAGCAACCCGCCGCCCTGACGTCCGGCGACCGACGCGACGTTCACGATCCGTCCGCCGCGTGCGCGCATCGGGGCGATCGCGGCACGGATCGTGGTGAGGGCCGCGGTCAGGTTCACCGCGTGCACCCGCTCCCAGCGTTCGGGGGTCAGCTCGGCCAGCGGCGTCGTGTCCAGCAACGCCGCGTTGTTGACCAGTACCGCGTGGCCTGGCCCGTCCGCCAACGATGTCCGGACGGCGTCGGCGAGGGCGTCGTGGTCGGTGACGTCCAGCGCGATCGTCCGGTGTGGACTGTCCAAAGCGGTCAGTGCCACGGCGTCGCGGTCGATCAGCGTGACCTCGGCGCCCTGCGCCGCCAACGCGGTGGCCGTCGCCAGGCCGATCCCGCGGGCGGCGCCGGTGACGACCGCGTGCACGCCGTCGAGCGCGAACATCACTGCCTCAGGCCGTCGGTGAAGTCGGCGTCCTTCGTCTCCCGCATCAGCAGCAGCGAGACCAGGCAGATCACCGCGATCCCGATCAGGTACAGCGAGATCGGCGTGGACGAGCCGGTCTTCGCCAGCAGGTCGGTCGCGATGATGGGGCTGACCCCGCCGCCGACGACTCCCGCCGCGCTGTAGGCGAAGGACGCGCCGGAGTAGCGGAACCGTACGCGGAACAACTCGGGCAGGAACGCGCCCATCGGGCCGTAGAGCATCGCGAAGCACAGCATGCCGCCGGTCATGCCGAGTGTGATCAGCACCGGCTCCCGGGTTTCGATCAGCCAGAACATCGGGAACGCCCAGAGCGCGGCGATGGTCGCCGAGGCGATGCACAGCAGCCTGCGGCCGATCCGGTCGGAATACACCGCGAACACCAGCGTCAGCACGCCCATGATCGACACCGCGATCATGGCCGCGACGAGCATCGTCGTACGGCTGACCTCGAGCGTTCCGGTGCCGTAGGAGAGCACGAACGTCGTGACCGTGTAGAAGAGTGTGTGCGCCAGGATGAACGACAGCGTGGCGAGGACGAGCACGCCGGGCTGGCGGCGCAGCAGCTCGAAGAACGGGACGCGGGATCGCTCCTGCTTGTCCAGCGCGGCCTGAAAGATCGGCGTCTCGGCGATGCGCATCCGGATGTAGAAGCCGACGACCAGCAGGATCGCCGAGGCCAGGAACGGGATGCGCCAGCCGATCGAGCGGAAGGTGTCGGCGGACATCGTCGCGTTGAGGATCAGGAACAACGCGTTGCCCAGCACGAACCCGATCGCGGGCCCGAGCTGCGGGAACGCCGAGTACAGCCCGCGTTTGCCCGGCGGCGCGTACTCGGTGGCGAGCAGCACCGCGCCGCCCCATTCCCCGCCGAGGCCGATGCCCTGGAGGAACCTCGTGATCACGAGCAGGATCGGCGCGGCCACCCCGATGTCCGCATAGGACGGAATGAGCCCGATGACCACGGTCGCCCCGCCCATCAGCAGCAGCGAGACGATGAGCATCCGCTTGCGGCCGAGCCGGTCGCCGAAATGTCCGAAAAGGACGGCGCCGAGCGGACGGGCGATGAACCCGACCGCGAACGTCGCGAACGAGGCCAGTGTGCCGGCGAGCGTGGAGAACTTCGGGAAGAACACCGTGCCGAAAACCAGCGCGGCCGCGGTCCCGTAGATGTAGAAGTCGTAGAACTCGATCGCGGTGCCGATGAAGCTGGCGGTCGCGATCCGGCGCCGCGACGGCGCTTCCGTGGTCGTGCTGTTCACCCGCCGATGTGATCACGCACGACCGTGCTGGACAAGAGGCTAAGTGAGCGGTCCGAGTATCCGGTCGAGATAGGTGTTGGTGAAGACGCCCGCCGGGTCGACCTCCTTGCGAATACGCAGGAAGTCGTCGAAACGCGGGTAGCGCGTCCGTAGCGTGTGCACGTCGAGGTCGTGCATCTTGCCCCAGTGCGGGCGTCCGCCGACCTGGCCCGCGATGTCGGCGAAGGCCGCGAAGTACTCGCGATACGGCATGCCGGTGAACTGGTGGATGGCGATGTAGGCGGAGTCGCGGCCGTGTGCGGTGGACAGCCAGATGTCGTCGCCCGCGGCGACGCGGACCTCGACCGGGAACATCACCGGGTTCTCCAAGCGCGGCACGAGCGCGCGCAACTCGGCGAGCACGTCGAGGACGGACTCACGCGGCACCGCGAACTCGGACTCGGTGAACCGGACCCCACGATGCGTGACGAACACGCGGTGGGAGACGTCGCTGTAGTCGCGTTCCGAGAGCACCTGCGAGGCGAAGCCGCCCAGCGGTTTCACCAGCTTCGGCACCGCGCGGCCGATGCGGCACAGCCCGCCGAACGCGATGTTCTCGGTGAGGTCGTAGTCGATGAACTGCTTGAGCCTGCTCAGCGGCTTGCGCTCGGCGTCGGCAGGCAGCCGGTTGTTGCGCTTGACCAGCGCGTCGCGGCCGTAGGGAAACCAGTAGAACTCGAAGTGGTCGTTGTTCGCGGCGAACTCGTCGAAACCTTCGAGGACCTGCTCCAAGGGCTCCGGACGTTCCTGCGCGGAGAGCACGAACGACGGTTCGCACTGGAGCGTGACGGTGGTGATGACGCCGAGCGCGCCGAGCCCGACCCGGGCGGCGGCGAATAGTTCCGGGCGTTCGGTGGCCGAGCAGCTCACGACCGAGCCATCGGCCAGGACGAGTTCGAGCGCGGCGATCTGGGTCGCGAGCCCGCCGAATTTCGCGCCGGTGCCGTGGGTTCCGGTCGAGATCGCACCCGCGACGGTCTGCGCGTCGATGTCGCCGAGGTTGGTCATCGCCAGGCCGAGTGCGTCGAGTTCGGCGTTGAGCTGCCGCAACGTCGTACCCGAGCGAACGGTCACGAGCCCGGTCGAGACGTCGGCCTTTTCGATGCCGGTCCAGCGGGTCAGGTCGAGCGCGTCCGAGTCGGCGACGGCGATCGCGGTGAAGGAATGGCCACTGCCCCAGGCGCGAACGCTGTGACCTGCGGCGGCCACCGTCGCGACGGTTTCGGCGATGTCGGCCACGCTGCGGGGCTGATGGACGCGCTGCGGCGAGGCGTGCGCGGTACCGGCCCAGTTGCTCCACCGTGTCATGCGTCTGCACCTGTTCCTCAGAGGTGTGAGTGCCGAAACAGTAAGTGAATAGTATTCGCGTTTCAAGCCTTGTTGTCGTACTTTAGAGCGGTGACCAGTGCGACGGTGTACGACGCGGCGACCAAGGACCTCGATCCTCCGTTCGCCGTCGTCGACTTGGCGGCCTTCGACGCGAACGCCGACGACCTGGTGCGCCGCGCCGCGGGAAAGCCGATCCGGGTGGTCAGTAAATCCGTGCGCTGCCGTGCGCTGTTGGAGCGGGTGCTCGCGAAGCCGGGTTTCACCGGCCTCATGTGCTACTCGCTGGCCGAAGCAGTCTGGCACGTCGAGCAGGGCACCACGGACGACATAGTCGTCGCGTACCCGACGGCCGATTACGGGGCGCTGCGCAGGCTCGCGGCGGACGAACGCGCGCGAGCGGCGATCACGATCATGGTCGATTCGGCCGAGCACCTGGACCTGGTGGACGCCGCGCTGGGGAACGGGCATCCGGAAATCCGGGTGTGCCTGGAGCTGGACGCGTCGTGGCGGCCGCTGCCCGGCGTGCACGTCGGTACCCGGCGGTCGCCGGTCTTCACCCCGAAGCAGGCCGCCGAACTGGCCCGGATCATCATGGCGCGCAAGGGTTTCCGCCTGGCAGGGATGATGGCGTACGAGGGCCAGATCGCCGGTCTCGGCGACGCCGACGGCGGCCGTCCGAAGAACGCGGTCGTCGGCTGGATGCAGCGCCGGTCGGCGGCGGAGCTGGCACGACGGCGCGGGGCCGCGGTGCGGGCCGTGCGTGCGATCGCGGATCTGGAGTTCGTGAACGGCGGGGGCAGCGGCAGCGTCGAATCCACGGTCGCGGAGGACGCGGTCACCGAGGTCGCGGCCGGTTCGGGGCTGATCGGACCGACGCTCTTCGACGGCTACACCCATTTCTCGCCGCGTCCTGCCGCGTTGTTCGCACTTCCGGTGGTGCGCCGCCCGACGCGCAACGTCGCGACGCTCTACTCCGGCGGCTACATTGCTTCGGGCCCGACAGGACCTTCGCGCGTCCCGACGCCGTACCTGCCTTCGGGGCTCTCGCTGTTGAGCTTCGAGGGTGCGGGCGAAGTCCAAACGCCGGTCACCGGCGAAGCCGTCCGGTCGCTGAGGCTCGGCGACCGCGTCTGGATGCGTCACGCGAAGGCAGGCGAACTCGCCGAGCGGTTCACGCACTATCACCTGGTCTCCGGCGACCGGGTGGAGCGCACCGTGCCGACCTACCGCGGCGAGCAGCAGAACTTCGGCTGATTACTGCCGGGATCCTACTGAGAACTCCGTGCCCCACAGGTCGGTGATCGTGGACATCCGGCAGTACGGCGTGTCCTCCGGCGCGGTGGCCTTCCCACCCGCGGCCTTGACTCGCGCCACGGTTTCGTCGGCGTCGGCGACCTCGAACAGCGTCGCCCAACTCGACGCCGCTGCGTCGGCCGATCCCATGATGCCGCCGATCTCGTGCCCGTCCGGCCTGCGCAGGAAGGTGAAATCGACGCCGGGGAGGTCCTTGTTGCCGTCCAGCGTGAAGTCGAAGACCGCGGTGTAGAAGGCCCGCGCCCGCTCGGCGGCGGGAGTGACCAGGTCGTTGCGCACCAGCGTGTCCGGTTCGTTGACCAACCGGCAGCCCGGCCGGGAACGTCCTTGCCAGAGCCCGAACCGCGCGCCCGTCGGGTCGACGACGAGCGCCGTACGAGCCTCGTCGCCGAGGTCGTGCGGCTCTTCGAACAGCGTGCCGCCCGCGGCGACGGCCTGCTTGGTGGTGCCGTCGCAGTCGTCGGTGGCCAGGTGAACGGTCCAGCCGCCGCCCGCCGACATGGTCTCGCGCAAGCCCGCGACCGGGAGGCCGCGCAGCAGACAGGTGGTGCCGTGCTCGCCGGTGGCGAACTCCCAGCCGAAAACGGACCCGTAGAACGCCTGGGTCGCGGGCAGATCCGCGACCTCCAGTTCGATCCACGTCGGCGTGCCCAGCGGCTGGTTGTGGTCGATTCGGCTCATCGTGTGCTCCCTCGCTCGGTGACCCGGCCGAGGGTAGGCGGCAATTAGGTCAGTCCCGGTCCTCAGTTCGGGGAAGGCGCTTACTGATCACCGTCATTCGCCGAACTTGCTCGCCAGATAGCCCTTCACCAGGTACTTCGTCTCCGCGACGATCTTCTCGTCACCGCGTGACTCGCGCCGGAACGCGAGTTTGAGCAGTGCGTCGGCGGCCTCGTTGGCGATGGTGATGGCGAAGCGCAGGTCCTCGACCGGCCGGTCCACCCGCACACTGAGGATGTCGGTCAGCGAGTCGACGAGTACCGCGTTGTTGTCCCGATCCTCGTCGAGCAGCTGGCGGTCGACCACGTCGCCGAAGTGGACCTTGGAGAAGCCCGGTACCTCGCGGTGCATCCGTAGATAGATGTCGAGGATCGAGTCGACGACGTCCCACCAGTGCTCCGGGCTGAGTTCGGTCAGCCGCTCGTTCACCGCGGCGACGAAGCGTTCCATGTTGCGCTGGGTCAGCGCCTGGACCACAGCCCGCTTGTCGGGGAAGAACTGGTACAGCGAGCCGACGGCAACCCCCGCCCGCTTCGCGATGAGCGTCGTGGTCAGTGCGTCGTAGCCGAGCTCGTCTATCAACGCGGCGCTCGCGTCGAGCATCTGCTCGACACGCTTCGCACTGCGTTGCTGCACCGGCTGCCGCCGGAGAGGGGTGGTGTCAGCGGACACCTTCGAGGCCTCGACGTCGGGCACTGAGTTCCTCCTCCACTTTCCGATCTGGGACTTTATCGTGTCGACGGGCTTCCCCCGGCCCGGACGACGACCTAGTATATGAGAACTTTTCACATTCACCCGGACGGGTGGCAGGACGAAAGGTGCGTAGCCGGTGGAGAACCCGACCTTCCCGCCCGATTTCCTCTGGGGAGTTTCGACTTCGGCCTTCCAGATCGAGGGAGCCACCAAGGAGGGCGGTCGCGGACCGTCCATTTGGGACACTTTCACCGCAACCGAGGGCAAGGTAGCACGCGGTGAACACGCCGACGTCGCGGCTGATCATTACCACCGGTACCCCGAAGACGTCGCGCTGATGGCCGAACTCGGCGTCGGCGCGTACCGGCTTTCGGTCGCCTGGCCACGGATCCAGCCCACCGGGAAGGGTGCCCCGAATCCGGAGGGACTTTCCTTCTACGACAAGCTGATCGACGCGGTGTGCGAGGCCGGCATCGCCCCCGTCGTCACGCTTTATCACTGGGACAGCCCGCAAGCCATCGAGGACGACGGCGGCTGGCTTTCCCGTGACACCGCGGACCGGTTCGCCGAGTACGCCGCGATCCTCGGCGAGCGATTCGCCGATCGGGTGAAATTGTGGATTCCGCTCAACGAGCCGATGGTCATGTCGATTTATGGCTATGCGATCGGGGAGTACGCGCCGGGCAGGACGTTGTTGCTCGACGCCGTTCCGACCGCGCATCACCAGGCGCTCGCCCATGGCAAGGCGGTCCAGGCCCTGCGCGCCGCCGGTGCCACGGGCATCGGCACCGCGAACAACCACTCGCCGATCTGGCCCGCAGCCGATACTCCCGCCGATCGCGCCGCGGGTGAATGGCTCGACGCGTTGATCAACCGGCTCTACGCCGACCCCGTTCTGCTGGGCCGGTACCCGGAACAGCTGCATCCGCATCTGCCCGAGGGATTCGCCGACGATCTGCCGACCATCGCGCAGCCACTCGATTTCTACGGCGTCAACTACTACGAGCCGCAGGGCGTCGCCGCGCCCGGCGAGGGCAACCCGCTCCCGTTCGAACTTCGCCCGATCGAGGGCTATCCGATGACGACCAACGATTCACCGATCGTCCCGCACGGCCTGCGCGAGTTGCTGGTGTCCTTCCACGAGCGCTACCGCGAGAAGCTGCCGCCCGTTCACATCACCGAAAACGGCTGCAGTTTCGCTGACGAGGTCGGCGAAGACGGAGCGGTGCACGACCCCGAACGCGTCGACTTCCTCGCCGGTCACCTCGGCGCGGTGCGCGAGGCGATGGACGCCGGGGTGGACGTCCGCGGTTATTTCGTCTGGTCGCTGCTGGACAACTTCGAATGGTCCAAGGGCTACGCGCCGCGGTTCGGCCTGGTGCACGTCGACTACGAGACGCAGCGCCGCACACCCAAGGATTCCTTCCACTGGTACCGGAAACTGGTGCGCCATGAGTGAGCTCACTGCCGAACCGCAGCCGTCGTCCGAGGTGCCGGAGGCCTTGGCCGAACCGGCCGTCCGGGTCCGCGCGGGCTGGATGAGCCTGCTGTTCACCGCCAACTTCGCGCTCTGGCTCGGGATCTACGCGCCGATCCAGGTGCTGCTGCCGAAACAGGCGGAGCTGCTCGCCGCCGCGGACAAGGAGTTCGTGTTCGGTCTCGTCACCGGCGTCGGCGCGGTGGTGGCGATGGTGATGAACCCGGCGATCGGGCTGTTGTCCGACCGCACCTGCTCCCGCTTCGGCCGCCGTCATCCGTGGACGGTCGCGGGCGCGACGGTCGCCGCGGCAGGACTGCTCGTGCTGGCGATCGCGCCGGACGTCGCGGTGATGACGATCGGCTGGTGTCTCGTGCAGGCCGGGCTCAACGGGATGCTCGCGACATTGATGTCCGGGATGGCCGACCGGGTGCCGATCGCCCAGCGCGCCCAGGCCGGCGGGCTCGTCGGCATCGCGCAGATGCTCGGCACGGTGCTCGGCTCGGCGGTGGTCGTGGTCATGCTCGACCTCGCCGGGCTGCCGCTGGCCTACGCCGTCTGCTCGGCGATCGTGCTCGGCGGCGCGGCGGCGTTCGTGCTGCGGACACCGGACGCGCGGCTGCCGATCGCGTTCCGTCCGTCCACCCGGCTGCGTGCGGTACTGACCGAGTTGTGGGTCTCCCCGCGGCGGCATCCGGATTTCGCCTGGGCGTGGGCGTGCCACTTCATGATCAACCTCGGCAACGCGTTCGGGACGCTGTACCTGCTGTTCTTCCTCAAGGACGCGGTGCACTACCCCGATCCGGACACCGGGCTGCTGATCATGATGGGGCTCTACGGCTTCGCGCTGGTGGTCGGCGCGGTGCTCGCCGGGCACTTCTCCGACAAGTCCGGCCGCCGGAAGCCGTACGTCCTCGGCGCGTCGGCGGTCATGGCGCTCGCCGCGCTCCTGCTCGTGGTGTGGCAGACGTGGCCGGTCGCGCTCGCGGCGTCCCCGTTGCTGGGTGTCGGCTTCGGCACGTACATGGCTGTCGCGCTCGCGATGCTGACGCAGGTGCTGCCCGCCGCGCAGGACCGGGCGAAGGATCTTGGTGTCGTCAACATCGCGAACTCGCTGCCGCAGGTCGTCGCACCGCTGCTGACGACCGTCATCCTCGCGTCGTTCGGGGGCTATCCGGCGTTGTTCACCGCGTCGGCCGCCGCGACGGTGATCGCCGGGGTCCTGGTCACGCGGGTGAAGTCGGTCAGCTGACCGGTATGGGATGTGGAACCGCGGGCCGGTGCCGGTCGGGGGAGGGGAGTGCAACGGCACCGGCCCGCGGAATCAAGGGGCCACTCGTGGGCGGGGTGTGCAGCGCGCGATCTACGAAAACCGCACCCTGCAGCTGATGATCTTCGCAATCTAGCGGTCGGATTATGCCCTCCGCTAGGGTTTCCGCAGAAATTTTTCGATTAATCGCGGTGGGGACCGGGATGGTTGCCGAGCGTCGACCTGTCACGGTCGGGGTTTCCGGACAGATCCGCTTCGGCCGGGGCGAACACGACATCGAGCCGATGGGGGCGGGGCGGCAGGCTGTCGCGTTCGCCGGGTCGGGTCAGGCCGGCGCGGCGGCCCGCCGCGGCGGGACCAGTGCGTGCCGCCCCGTCGTTTCGGCGGGCGTGGGTGCGCCGCCGCGGGACTGGCCGGGAACGGCGGCGCGGCGCCTGCCAGGACGCAGCCTGCTCGCGCTCGTCGTCTGCTGCGGGGCGAGGCCGCCCGCGACGAGGTGCTCGTGCGCGGCCTGCCAGACCGAGCACGGCGCCTTGCAGCGGTGCCACCGCGTCGAGCAGGTCGGGCAGTCACCGCGCTCGTCGGGCTCGTGTGCCTTGAGCATGGTGCGCCAGCCTTCGGCCAGCCGGGGCAGTTCGGAGCGGGCCACCGACACCAGCGACTGCGCGTCCGCGCGGTTCGCGAGATCCGCCAGCATGTCGAGGCGTTCCCAGACCGCGTTGCGCAGGACCTGGCCTAGTACCTGATCCATCGAGAGCTCACCGTTACCTTTCCGCCATCTTGGCGGCTTCGTTGAGCGCGGCCCTGAGCTGGCCGAGCTGGCCGGAGGTCAGTCGCGCCGTCTCGCCGGGAGGCGACACGAGGACCACCTGGTTGTCTTCGACGAAAACCGTGACCGCGCGTTCGCGGCTGATCAGATCGCCGCACTGGACGCGCCAGACCAGCTGCCCGCCCTCGTAGCGGCGCAGGCTCGCGGTACGGGGGTCGACGGGCGCGGAGGCGATGGGGCGAGGTGCCTGTGGCGTCGTGTTCATGGCCGCCGCCTTCGTGATCGCCGCCGGCCGCACAGGTCGCATGGCGGTACCGGCGTGCCCGGCTGCGATCGAGTCCACGAACTCCACTGGCTCTTCTCCGCTCTGTAGTCCTGCTGTCCGCTTGTCCGGCGCTGGTTCCTCTCGACCGGTTTTCGTAGCTCTCCGTAATCGCTGCCGGTATCCGGTCGGTGACGGAGATCTGACAACTACAGTGAAGTGAAACCGAGTGGGATAGAAGGTCGAAACGGCGTCATAGCGGTGACCGGACGCGGTTCCACGGTAAGCGGTCGAGGAACTTCGCCCGGACCGATCAGGGCGCGGTTTCGCTGTTTCACACGGTTCAAGAGCTTTGCCTACGCTGTTTCACAGACGCCCGACGGACGGTGAGGGGGCGCAATGGACGCCAATGGTGGCGGCAACGGACCCGGTTCCGAGGCCCGGCAGGGTCACACGGTTCCCGCGGAGGCCTGGGAGCAGGCCGAGATGCGAGCGGCACTCGCCGTTCGGGACGTGAGTGCCGTGTACCGGTTGTTGCGCAAGCACGGCATCTCGCAGCGCCAGATCGCCGCGCTGACCGGCCAGTCACAGTCCGAGGTGTCGGAGATCCTCAAGGGCCGCCAGGTCATGGCCTACGACGTGCTCACGAGGATCGCCGACGGGTTGGGTGTCCAACGTGGATACATGGGCCTCGCCTACGACGAGGCCACAGCGATACGGGTCGTCGGCACCGTCGGCGGCCAGCAGGCTGAGGAGGACGAATCCGTGAAGCGACGGAGGTTCCTCGCGCACGCCGCCCAGGTCACCATGGGCGCGGCGGTGTTCGGACCGGAATCGGGAACGTGGTCGGCCGGACCGGCGAGGACGCCGGCACCGGGCCGGATCGGGATGACCGACGTGCGCCAGGTGGAGGCCGCGACCAGGGCACTGCGGGCGCTGGACTACCAGTACGGCGGTGGTTTCTGCCGGGACGCCGTGGTCGCGCAGCTGTCGTGGGGACAGCAGATGCTCGAGGCCAACGGCACCGAGGTGGTCAAGAACAGGCTCTTCGTCGCGCTCGCCGACCTGCACAGCCTCGCCGGCTGGACCTCGTTCGACACCGGGCTGCTCGACTCCGCCCGCGGTCACTTCGCCAACGCGCTCGACCTGGCGAAACAGGGCGACAACCACCCGCTGGTCGCGAACGTGCTCTACCGGATGGGCCGGGTCTACCTCCATCAGGACGCGCCGAACGACGCGCTGAAGCTGTTCCAACTGGGCCAGATCGCGGCCCAGGAATCCGGCTCCGAACTGGCGGTTTCGGTGTTGTGCGCCAACGAGGCGTGGGCCTACGCGATGATGGGCAACGAGGAGCAGGCGGTGAAGTTGCTCGGCCGGAGCAAGGACGAGTTCGAGCGGGCCAACCTCGCCGAAGCCGAGTCCTGGGTCAAGTTCTTCACCGAGACCGACGTCTACGCGATGGTCGGCACCGTGCACACCGTGCTCGCGCAGCAGAACGCCGACCACACCAAGTACGCCATCCCGGCGCTGACCCGCGCGGTCGACTCCTACGACGACGACATGGCCCGCAGCAAGGCGTTCATGCTCAGCGCGCTGGCCACGAACCACCTGCTCGAAGGCGACATCGACCACGGCGCGAAGGTCGGCGGCAGGGCCATCGACTGCGCCGAGGGGCTCAAATCGGAGCGGGTGAAGGACCGGATGGAGCCGTTGCGGGAAGAAGCCGTGCGCCGTCAGAACAATGCGTACGCGCGTGACCTGGTCGATCGCCTGCACATCTTCTACGCGGCCTGAAGCAGGAGCCGCTGGGACCGTCTTGGACGGCCGGTTCACGCCCGAGAAACTGTACGGCGCGCTGAAAGCGACCTGCGCGTTGCTCGGACTCGACCCCGCCGGAGCACGGCTGCTGCGTTTCACGAACAACGCGGTGTACGCGCTGGCCTCCGCGCCGGTCGTCGTCCGGATCGTCGGCTCGACCCGGCTACGGCATCGCGTCGGGACGGTGGTCCGGGTCGCGAAGCACTTCGAACGGCACGACGTTCCGGCGATCCGCCTGCTCGACGGCATCGAGCAGCCCCTGCACGTCGGCGAGCACCTGGTGACCGTCTGGCACGAGGTGCCGAGCACCGGCCGTTCGGCGACCGTGGCCGAACTGGCCGGGCTGCTGCGCCGCGTGCACGCCCTCGAACCCCCGGACGGCCTTGCCGCGTGGGCGCCCCTCGCCGCGGTGCGCGCCAGGGTGTCGGATGCCGAGGAAATCGCCGAGGACGACCGGAGTTTCCTGCTCGACCGGTGTGCCGAACTGGACGACGCACTGGCCTCGCTGGACTTCCCGCTGCCCTGCGGACTGGTACACGGCGACGCCTACCCCGGCAATCTCATCCCCGGCCCGGACGGCCCGGTGCTCTGTGACTTCGACTCCTCCGGGATCGGGCCGCCGGAATGGGACCTGACGCCGCTCGCCGTGGGCAGTGCGCGCTTCGGTGACCCGCCGGAGCGGTACCGCACCTTCGCCGCCGCGTACGGCTTCGACGTCACCACTTGGCCGGGGTTCTCCGTGCTCAGGGCGGTGCGGGAACTGAAGCTGACGACCAGCGTGCTGCCCATTCTGCGCAGTCATCCGCAGGTGCGGGCGGAGTTGTACCGGCGACTGGACGACCTGCGGCACGGCCGTACGGAAACGCGCTGGTCGCGCTATCGCTGACTTCGCTCACTGCGCGAAATGCACGTGCATTCGGCGATGACAAAAGACCGTTCGTCGCATTAGGAAAATCGTCTTCGGAGAGTAGATAATTCTGCCCGACCTATCACCTCCAATGGATCACGCTTCCCCCAAATGTGCAAGTTGCAATCACGGAGTGTTAACGGTTGGGAAGTTGATCACCCGTCCGGGAGTCCGGTCAGGAAGCGGCGACCGGGGCGCGGGTGAGGACTACCGCGAAGCCGAACGCCAGCCCCATCACGGTCAGCTCCAGCGCCGCCCACGCGGCGAACGCGGTGCGGTTGTGCCGGATGATCTGCGGCATCAGCCGCCAGCGCACGTTCGCGCCGAGCACGGCGATCGCGGCGGTGCAGAGCAGTTTCAGCAGCACCAGCTGGCCGTACGGCGTGGTGAACACCCCTGCCCAGAAGCCGATGGTCGGGTTGAGCGAGATCTCGATGAGCCCGTTGAAGAGTCCGGTGGCCGCGGAAAGGATCAGGCACAGCGTCGCCAGCTTCGAGAACCGTGGCAGCGCGTGGGCGAGCAGCGTCCGGTTGGCGACCAGGAGCACGCCCATCGCGCCGAGCCCGCCTGTCCAGGCAACGGCGCTCATGACGTGCAGCTCCATCGAGATCATCGTGTAGTCGTGGTAGTTCCAGTTCGACGCGTGCCCGGTGACAGGCAGGGGCAGCAGCGCGAACAGGCCGAGTCCGACCCGCACCTCGGCGGGCACCTTTTCGCCGTGCCGCAGCGACAACGCGCCGAGCCCGGCGTGCAGCAGGGCGAGCACGGCGACGATGACGAGCGCCTTCCCGGCACCGACTTCGGCGATGTAGCCGCCGATGTCGGCCATCGACAGCTTCGGCGAGCCCGGTTTGAACTCGGCGGTCTGCAGGATGAGCGTCACGATCGCGGTCGCCGCCCACACCAGCGCGGCGGCGACGCCGGCGGGGCGGGCGAGCCGCAGGATCGGCTCGGTGAGCTTCGGGCGGTCGTAGCCGACCAGTACCGAGAGCAGCGCCAGCCCGATCGTGGTCACCGCGGAGAGATCCAGCAGCACCCGCACGACCGGGATGGCGGCCGAGACCACCTCGCTGACCTGCGCCACCCCGGGCACCGGGGCGGTGGCGGTCAGCGCGACGCCGATGAGGGCGCCGACGATGCCCGCCGCCACCACGCAGAACAGCGTGGCGTAGCGGACTCCTGCGGTGGTCCCGGCCCGAGTCATTACTGGCCTTTCTCCTTGGTGCCGCCGGTCCGGAGCGCGACGGTCAGCCCGATCGCGAGCAGCACGACGGCGCCCGCGATCCACACCCAGATCGGCACTCCGCCGCCGGAGGACGGCTGAGCCGCACCCGCGGGCTGACCGGTGCCGCCGGAGCGCGCCGCGTCGACGCTCGCCGGGGTGCCGGTGCCCGCGGTGGTGAGGGTGAACGGGATCTCGCCGGTCACCGCGTGCCCGTCGGCGGAGAGGATCCGGTAGCCGACGGTGTACTTCCCGGCCGGGCCGAGCGCGCGCAGCGGGGCGCTGACGACGTTGTTCTCCACCTTGACCGGGCCCTCGGCCCATTGTCCGCCGTTCGGGCCGGTGACCGCGATCTGGTTGACGTCGGCGTTCTGCACGTACTGGTCGAACGTCAGCTTGACCTGCGACGGCCCGGTCGCGACCGAGGCGTCCTTGGCCGGGTCGGACGAGACCAGCACGTTGTGCGCCAGCGCCGGGGTGGCCGTGGCGAGCAGGGCCACCCCGGTGATCGCCAGCGCGGTGAGCGCTTTGCGCATTACTTGGTTCCCTCTTCGTTCTTCGTGGTGTCGGTGGCGCTGGTGGCAGCCGGACGGCGGGAGCGCAGGATCGCGCCCGCGCCGACACCGAGGCCGAGCGCGCCGACGACGAGCCCGGCGCCGCCGAGCCAGCGTGCCGTGTTGTCGGAGGACGACGTCGCCGCGGCCTGGTCGCCATCCTTGCTCGCGTGCGCCCCGCCGTGGGCGTCGCCGCTCGCGCCCTTCGCGGCCAGCTTCACGACCGGCGCCGGGTGCTCGGGCTCCTCACCACTCGGCGGCGTCGGCTGGTTCCAGTTGACGACCTTGCCGCTGTCGTAGGTCTGCTCGGCCGGGAACTCGATCTGGTCGACGTTGGCAGGCAACGCGCCCGCGCTGATCTCGAACTCCTCGAACGACGTGTTGCCGGGGCCGATCTTGGTGCCGGGCTGCGCGGTCCAGGTGATCTTGGTGACGGCCTCGGTGATCTGCGTGCCGGACGCGGTGGTCACCGGCGCGGGCAGCTTGCTCTTCGTGACCTCGGAGGTCCAGCCGGGGATCGGGCGGGTGCGGGCGCCGCCGATGCCGTACTCGGGCTTGAGGTCGACCGACACCTTGACGGTGGCCGCGTTGGCATCCTCGTTCGGCACCCGGAAGAAGATGGCGCCGTACCCGCCCTTCGTCGGCTGGGTGCCGTAGACGTTCGCGGTGACGTGGGCGGAGGCGACACCGGCGCCGAGCAGACCGGTGATACCGATGGTGGCGGCCAGGAAACCGGCGCGCTTGAAGACGTGCTTGGACACGAAAACTCCTGAACGGGGTATGGGGGCGGCGGAATCTCGGGGGATTCGCCGGAGAAAGGGGGGATGAAGCTGGGGTTCAGGAGCGGACCGGCGGGCCGCGTCGCCCGTGTGCGCGACGGAGCTGGATGTCGAGCAGGTGGCCGGGGCTCGCGGTGCGCACCGGCAGCGGGACGGGGGCCGCGGCGGGCACCGGAAGGGTGCCGAGCAGCAGTGGCAGGACGGCACGCAGGGCCGAAAGCACCGCGAGCAGCATCGCGTCGGCACGGGCGAGCAGCAGTGCGGTGAGCACCGTGGCGACGGCGTGCGCGGCGGTCATCGTGAGCCCGGCGCCGGCGTCCGGCATGGCGTGCCCGGCGAGCGTGGTGAGCACGAGGTGCATGACGAGCTGACCACTGCCGAGCAGGGCGATGGTGGCGAGCGGTCCGCGTGCCTTCCCGGCGAGCGCGGTCGCGGTCCAGCCGATGAGGCCGGTGAGCAGGAGGGTCAGCGCCGCGTCCGGCACCCCGCCGTCGGCGAGGGCGTGCGCGGTGACGGCCAGTGCCGCGGAGCTGACGGCGAGCAGCCCGCCGCGCACAGCGCGTAACGCGCCGCGGTGCTGGACAGGATCGCTCACGCGAACAGATTAAGGGAGCACCACAGCGTGAGCGAGCACTCGCCATCCAGTGAGCACGTGGTGAGACAGCGTGGACGGATTGCAGCCGGATTGTTGACATCAGCGGGTTTGGGCAGGTCAGCCGATTTCGATCGGGTTAAGGCGGCTTGACACGACGGCGGCGTCGGTTGCCGAACCCGGGGCGATGGGGAACGGTGTTTTACCGACAGCGGTCAAGGGGGTTTGAGCCGAGTCTGTTCCGGGTAGTGACACTGCCGATCAGACGGTTACTCCGAACGAGTGACGGCGATCCTCCACACGCGGCAGGAGAACAGACACGGATGAATCTCTTCGAGTACATCTCGGACCGGTGGGACAAGCTTTATCTGGAAGCGCTCCTGCACGTCAGCGTGGTGGTGCAGTGCACGATCCTGGCGGCGGTCCTCGGCGTGCTGATCGGTGTCGCGGTCTACCGCAGCCCGGTCGGCTCGGCCGTGGCCACGGCGCTGGCCAGCACGATCCTCACGGTGCCGTCCTTCGCGTTGCTGGGTCTGCTGATCCCGCTGTCCGGTCTGGGATCGACCACGACGGTCATCGCGCTCGTCCTCTACGCGCTCCTGCCGATCGTCCGGAACACCATCGTCGGCCTCGACGGCGTCGACCCGGCGGTCGCCGACGCGGCCCGCGGTATCGGGATGAGCCGCGTCGGCGTGCTGACCCGGGTCGAGCTGCGGCTGGCCTGGCCCGCGATCCTCGCCGGCATGCGAGTCGCGACGCAGATGCTGATGGGCATCGCGGTCATCGCGGCCTACGCGAAGGGGCCGGGCCTCGGCGGCGAGGTGTTCTCCGGCCTGACCAACGCGGGGAGCACCAACTCACTCAACCAGGCGCTGACCGGGACGATCGGGGTCGTCATCCTCGCCCTCGTCCTCGACGGCATCTACGTCCTGATCAACCGTTTCACCGTTTCTAGGGGTGTCCGTGGCTGAGCACGAGCAGGTTTCCGGCGTCGAGATCGAGCTGGAACACGTCACCAAGCGCTACTCCGGCACGCGCGAACCCGCCGTCGACGACTTCTCGATGGTCGTGCCCGCCGGCAAGATCGTCGTCTTCGTCGGCCCGTCCGGGTGCGGCAAGACGACCACGATGCGGATGATCAACCGGCTGATCGAGCCGACGTCCGGGCGGATCACCGTCGGCGGTGAGGACGCGCTGAAGTTCGACGTCGACAAGCTGCGCCGCGGGATCGGCTACGCGATCCAGCAGGCGGGGTTGTTCCCGCACTTCACCGTCGCGCAGAACATCGGCGTGGTGCCCGGGCTGCTGGGCTGGGACAAGAAGAAGGTCAACGACCGGGTCGAGGAGATGATGGACCTGGTCGGCCTTGACCCCCGCGACTTCCGCGACCGTTTCCCGCGTCAGCTCTCCGGCGGTCAGCAGCAGCGCGTCGGCGTGGCACGGGCACTCGCCGCGGACCCGCCGGTGCTGTTGATGGACGAGCCGTTCGGCGCGGTCGACCCGATCACCCGCGGCAACCTGCAGGACGAGTTGCTGCGCCTGCAGACCGAGCTGAAGAAGACGATCGTGTTCGTCACGCACGACTTCGACGAGGCGGTCAAGCTCGGCGACAAGATCGCGGTGCTCGGCAACAAGTCGTCGATCCTGCAGTACGACACCCCGGAGGCGATCCTCGCCAACCCGGCCAACGACACGGTCGCCGGGTTCGTCGGCGCGGGCGCGTCGCTCAAGCAGCTCACGCTGATGCGTGTCCGTGACGTGGAACTGAAGCAGGAAGCGCTCACCGCCGGGATCGACGAGTCCCCGGCGGCGGTGCGGGAAAAGCTTGCCGCACAACGGAAGCACTTCGTCCTCGTACTCGATGCCCGGCGGCGTCCCGCGCGCTGGGTGCACCTCCGGGAACTCACCTCGGCGACGTCGCTGGAAACGGCGGGACGTCCGCTGCGTGACGTCGTCAGCCTGCAGTCGACGTTGCAGGACGCGCTCGAAGCGATGCTCGCCGAGGGCGGCGCGGTGCCGGTCACCGGCTCCCGCGGCGAGTACGCCGGGACGATTCACCTGGAGACGGTGATCTCGACGATCCAGCAGCTGCGTGACGACCACGCGGACGATCACGAAGCCGACGAGTCGGAAGGCGCACCCGCATGACGGCCGCCGTCGACACCGGTTTCACGACCGAATCCAGTTCGCGTGGCGCGGAGCGCGTCCGGCTGTTCGCGCAGCCCGTCGTCGTGCTCGTGATCGTCGCGGCTGTGCTGATCTGGGTGTTCTCCAGCGGGCTGACCGCGACGGAGAAGGCGACGTTGAACACGACGTCGCTGCTCACCGCGTTGAAGGACCACGTGCTGATGACCCTGGTGGTCACCGCGATCGTGCTCGTCGTGGCGGTACCGCTGGGCATCCTGGTCAGCAGGCCGTGGGCGCGGTGGGCGGCGCCGGTGTTCCTGGCGATCGCGAACATCGGGCAGGCCGCGCCCGCGCTCGGCGTGCTGGTGCTGTGGTTCATCGTCACCGGCGCGGTCGGCGGGATCTGGGTCGCTTCGCTGCCGCTGGCGTTCTACTCGCTGTTGCCGGTGCTGCGAAACACCCTGGTCGGCCTGCAGCAGGTCGATCCGGCGCTGATCGACGCCGGGCGCGGCATCGGGATGTCGGCCTCCGGCGTGCTGTGGCGGGTCGAGATGCCGTTGGCCATCCCGCTCATCCTGGCCGGTCTGCGCACTTCACTGGTGTTGGCGGTCGGGACGGCGACGTTCGGCATGTTCGTCAACGCCGGCGGCTTCGGTCTGCTGATCGACACCGGCTACAAGCTCAACCTGACGAAGGTGCTGATCACCGGCTCAGTGCTGGCCGTCGCGCTGGCGCTGCTGGTGGACTGGCTGGGCGCGGTCGCCGAGCAGTACTTCGGACCGAAGGGACTTCGCTGATGCGGCGGTTTACGCGCAGGGTCGCGGCGCTGGCCGGGGCGGTGCTGCTTTCGGGGTCGCTGGCCGGGTGCGGGCTCGACGTCAACACGGGCGTGCCGTACACGATCCACCCCGGGTCGATCCAGCCGATCCCGTCGCTCGAAGGGCTCAAGGTGACGGTGGGGTCGAAGGACTTCACCGAGAACATCATCCTGGGCTACATGGCGGAGATGGCGCTTTCCGCCGCGGGCGCGGACGTCATCGACCTGACCGACATCAAGGGCTCGAACTCCTCGCGGCAGGCACTGCTCAACGGCCAGACCGACGTCACGTGGGAGTACACCGGCACCGGGTGGATCAACTACCAGGGCAACGAGCTGCCGGTGCCGGGCGGCGAGAAGGCGCAGTACGAGGCGACGAAGGCGGCCGACGAGCAGAAGTACGGCGTCGCGTGGCTGAACTACTCGCCGCTCAACGACCAGTACGGGTTCGCGGTCACCGAGGCCTACGGCGAGAAGAACAACCTGAAGACGACGTCCGATCTGGCGGCGTTCCTCAAGAAACAGCCGGATCAGGGCGTGTTCTGCCTGGAGACCGAGTTCACCAGCCGCCAGGACGGCTGGCCGGCGGCGCTCAAGGCGTACGGATTCCAGAATCCGCAGGTGAAGAACTTCGGCATCGGGACGATCTACTCGGCGATCTCGAACGGCACCTGCAACATCGGTGAGATCTTCACGACCGACGGCCGGATCGCCGGTCTGCACCTGCGGGTGCTCGAGGACGACAAGAAGGCGTTCCCGCAGTACAACGCCGTTCCGACGCTGCGGAAGTCGTTCCTGGACGCGCATCCGGAGATCCGAGGACCGCTGGAGAAGGTGGCCGCGGCGATCGACAACAAGCAGATGATCGAGCTGTGCAAGCAGGTCGACGTCGACGGCCTCGACGCGGGCAAGGTCGCCTACAACTGGATGGTCTCGAAGGGCTTCATCAAGTAGCCCGAAGGTCCGTGAAGGCCCCCTTCACAGCGCTCAGTGCTGTGAAGGGGGCCTTCGTGTCAGAGGCCGAGGCGGTGCAGGAGCTGGCCTTCGAGCCGGTCGAGTTCCCCGGCGACGGCGCGGTGGGCGGGCTTGCGCCGCGAGGTGGGCATGCGTTCCGCGGCGCGGACGGTGGCCGAGAGCTGCTCCAGCGTTCCCTGCGCGTCGGCGGCGAAGGACAGGTCGGCCTCCGATGCTTTCGACGACTTCCGCAGTTCCGCCAAACCCTGCGCCAGTCCGGCGATCCTGGCGTGCAGCGCGGCGCCGCGGCCGGTGTACTCGCCGAGCTGGTCGACGCTCACCCCCAGCTTCCGTGCCTGGTAGCGGTCGTACAGCTCGCGCGCGGCCCCAGCGGCGCGGACGGCGTAGGGCGCGACCACCGGGATCACGGCGGGGCCGATCACCTTGGCTACCGCGATGGCGTTCTTCGCCTTCTTCGGCGTGATCCGTGCCTCACCATCGACCTGCTTGGCCTTACGCGCCATAGCCCACCTCCGCGACGTGTCGACGTCGAACTTACTGGTCCCCGAGGTGGCGGGCATGTCGGCCGGCGGGAGTGCTTCTAAAGTGATCGGCATGGAACGTGAGGTGGTGCTCGACGCGGGGGCGGTCAGCCGCTGCCGTCGTCGCGTGCACCTCGAGCACGACCCGGCGATGCGCGGCGTTCCGCTGCCCCCGCCGGACCCGACGGCACAACAGCGGATCGCCGACGCCACGGCGCACCGCGAGGAGATCCTGCGGCGGCTCATGGCCGCGACCGGGCCGGATGCGACCTGGGCGACGATCCCGCGTGACCTGCCCGCGGCCGAACGTGTGCAGCGCACCGAAGCCGCGCTCGCCGAGGGCGTCGGCCACATCTGGGGCGCGTTGTTCCCGGTCGACCCCGCGGCCCACCGGCGCGGCGGCGTCGATCTTCTTGTCCACACCGGACAGGGCTACGTGCCGGTTCTCGTGGTGCGCCACCGCATCACCGACCGCGGCACGGGAGCGCAGACGACCCCGGTGACCGATCTCGACCCGGCGCACCGCGCGGCGGACGAGCAGCGCAAGGTGCGCTCGCAGCCGCGCGATCAGCTGAAGCTCGCGCATCTGCACCGCATGCTCCAGTCGCTGGGACACGCCGACTCGCGGGCGGTCGGCGGGGTGATCGGCCTCGACGCGGACGTCGTCGTCTGGCACGACCTCACCGCGGGCACCTGGCCGGGCGGGCGCAGCGCGCTCGCCGAGTACCAGAGCCGCTTCGCCGACCGGGTCGCCGTGGCGACCGCCGCCGCGAACGGCGACGAGCCGCTGGCGAGCCCGTCCCGGATCCTCGAATGCCGCCGCTGCCCGTGGTGGTCCACCTGCGAGGTGGTGCTCACCGAGACCAGGGACGTGAGTCTCGTGGTGCGCGGCGAGGACGCGATGGAGCTGCGCCGGTCCGGCGTGTCCACAGTGGACAAGCTGGCCGCGCTGGACCCCGCCGACGAGCCGCCGCCGATGAACTGGACGGGCGGGTCCTTCGCCGACGCGATCATGCTCGCCCGCGCCTGGCTCGCCGACCTCACCATGGTTCGCCGGGTCGACGTCGTCGAGGTGCCGCGCGCGGACGTCGAGGTCGACGTCGACATGGAGAGCTTCGGCGATTCCGGCGCGTACCTGTGGGGCTCGCTGCTCACCGGCGCCGACATCGGGCTGCCGCGGGGATATCAGGCGTTCGCGACCTGGGATCCGTTGCCGACGCACGACGAGGCCCGCTCGTTCGCCGAGTTCTGGGCGTGGTTGAGCGATGTTCGCGAGCGCACGGCGGCGGCAGGGCTGACCTTCCGCGCCTACTGCTACAACGCGCTCGCCGAGAACCGCTGGCTTTTCGGCTCGGTGGAGCGCTTCGGCGATCACCCCGGCATCCCGTCCCGCAAGGAGATCGAGTCCTTTGTGGACTCCGAGGAGTGGGTGGATCTCTTCCGCAGCGTCACCGACCAGTTCCTGTGCTCGCACGGCAAGGGGCTGAAGGTGATCGCGCCGGTCGCCGGGTTCGCCTGGCGGGATCCGGAGGCGGGCGGCGAGGCGTCGATGCGCTGGTACCGCGACGCGGTCGGGATGGACGGCGGCGTGCCGGACGACGTCCAGCGCGAGCGGTTGCTCCAGTACAACGAGGACGACGTCCGCGCGACCTACGCGCTGCGCGAGTGGATGAGCACCCGCGCGCAGACCGAAGTCCCGTTCGCACTCGACCTCTGATCTCTTAGTTTGTGAGATACTTGACGAGGCTGAGGTATCTCCGCATACTCGTAGGCGAGTACTCGTTCACGAGCTAAGGATCAAGTGATGGCGAAGCGGCGCAAGGTCGGCAACCTGCTGGGCCTCGCCGTGCTGTCGACGCTGGTCGAGCGGCCGATGCATCCCTACGAGATCGCCTCCTTGCTGCGGGAACGCAACAAGGAGCGCGATATGAACATCAAATGGGGCTCGCTGTACACCGTGGTCGGCAACCTGGAGAAGCACGGGTTCGTCGCGGCGGTGGAGAGCGTGCGCGAAGGCGGGCGCCCGGAGCGGACGGTCTATCGGCTGACCCCGGCGGGACGCGCCGAGTACGAGGACTGGGTCCGTGAGCTGCTTTCGACGCCCGAGCGGGAGCAACCGCGGTTCGAGGCGGGGCTGTCGGTGATGGCGGTGCTCGGCCCGGACGAGGTCGTCGCGTTGCTGGGCCGCCGGGCCGACCTGCTGGCCGCCGAGATCATCGAGCAGCGGGAAACGCTGGCGCGGGTGGCCGAGGAGATTCCGCGGCTGCTGCTGGCCGAGGCCGAATACGACCTGGCCATGCGCTCGGCGGAGCTGAACTGGGTGCGCTCGTTCGTGGCCGAGCTGGCTTCCGGGGAAATGCCGGGTGTCGAAGCGTGGCGGCACTGGTTCAAGACCGGCGAAATCCCGGACGACATGAGCGAACTGGCGGAGAGGGGGAGCACACAGGCCTGAGAAGGGGGCGACCCCGGCGGGTGCTGGCACACCACGCCGGGGTCTGGAACCTCGAACCGAACCCGTGCACGGATCCCGGCCACGAGGTGGCAGCGTCAGGATAACCGGGAGCCTTGTCGTGGGCCGGTTCGGACGAAACACACGAACCGAAACCGGAGAAACCCATGAAGAACCAGGAAATCACCCGCGAACGCCGCAAGCTCGTCCCCGAGATGGGCGGCACGGTGGCGCGGATGTACGCGAGGCAACGTGGCACCGAGGCACAGCTCGCGATGTGGCGGAAACAGGCGGCGGAGATGACCGCGGATCTGCCGGACGGCGCCGACATCCTCGAAGTGGCTTTCGGGCCCGGCTATTTCGCCGTCGAACTGGCGCGGCTCGGCTTTTCGGTCACCGGGCTGGACGTCGCGCGCACGTTCGTCGAGCTGGCGAACGAGCACGCGGCGAAGGAGCGGCTGCGCGTCGACTTCCGGCAGGGTGACGTCGCGGCGATGCCGTTCGAGGCGGAGTCGTTCGACTTCGTCGTCTGCCAGGCGGCGTTCAAGAACTTCACGCGCCCGGTCGACGCGCTCGACGAGATGCACCGGGTATTGCGGCAGGGCGGGGTCGCGGTCGTCCAGGACCTGAACTACGAGGCCACGGACGAGGACATTGCCCGTGAGGTCGAGAACATGGACATCGGGCGGGTCGCCGGGTTCACCACGCGGCTGACGCTGGGCGGCATGCTGCGCCGCCGGGCCTATTCGCCGGAGCGGTTCCGTCTGATGGTCGCCCAAAGCGCGTTCAAGACCTGCGAGATCACCACACCCGGTATCGGCATCGAGGTCACGCTGCGCAAGTGAGCTGAAGGGGGGGGGCGGAGCCGCCCACCCACCCCCCCGACCCCCGCCCAACGCCCACGCGCCACGCGTCCCCGCCCCCCCACCGGGCGCCCCCCCGGGCCCCGCCC
>NZ_JBHYIK010000026.1:116300-117767 GCF_042739735.1 Amycolatopsis sp. NPDC059027
GCCAACCGCTCCTCAGTGTTCTGCGGGGGTATTTCCCCCCACCCCCCGGCCACTACACCCCCCTTCAGTACGTCCTATGCGACGGGAGTCCCCTTCAGCTCGCGCGTCAGCGCGGGGCCATGCGCAGGGAGCCGTCCATGCGGATGACCTCGCCGTTGAGGTAGTCGTGGTCGATCAGCGACAGCGCGAGCTGCGCGTACTCGTCCGGCCGGGCGAGCCGCTTCGGGAACGGGATGCCGGCCGCGAGGCCCTCGCGGAACTCCTCGCTGACCGTCGCGAGCATCGGGGTGTCGACGATGCCCGGCGCGATGGTCAGCACCCGGATGCCGTGCGAGGCGAGGTCACGCGCCGCGGGGAGGGTCATGCCGACGACACCGCCCTTCGACGACGCGTACGCCACCTGGCCGATCTGCCCGTCGTAGGCCGCGACCGACGCGGTGTTGATGATGACGCCGCGGGCGTTGTCTTCGAGCGGCTCGGTCTTCGCGATCGCCTCGGACGCCAGCGTCACCACGTTGAACGTGCCGATCAGGTTGATCTGGATGACCTTCGCGTACAGCGCGAGGTCGTGCGGGCCCTTCTTGGACAGGATCCGCGCGGACGGGCCGATCCCGGCGCAGTTCACCACGGTCCGCAGCGGTACGCCCGAGCTCGCCGCGGTCTCCACCGCGACCCGAACCTGGTCCGGGTCGGTGACGTCGGCCTCGACGTACGTGACGCCGTCGATCTGCTCGGCCTTCTCGATCGAGGAGGCGAGGTCGAGCGCGAACACCTTGGCGCCCTTGCCGGCCAGCGCCTTCGCGGTCGCCCCGCCGAGCCCGGACGCGCCACCCGTGACGAGTGCCGCGGTGTCGGTGATCTGCATGTTCTCCCGTTCCCTTCTGGCCAGCGCACTGATTGAGACAGGTTAACGCTCGTTCGCATCGGCGTCGTGGGTGTGCTGCCTCACTGGGGTTTTTTCATCCTGTTGGTGCTGGTCTGGGTGCTTGACGGGGTGGGTTGTGGTTGTGCCGTAGGGGTTTGCTGGGTTGCGTACCGGCGGTACGGGAACGTGGTGGAGCCCCCGGATGTTGATCAAGTCGTGACACAAGAATCCACGTCCGGGGGCTCCGCTCCCACTGTCTCACAGTCCGAGATCGCCGCCTCGTACCGCAGTGCGCTGCCGGTCTCGCCACCCACGATCGCGATGTTGACCAGGCTGATCAGCCGGCATCGCCGGGTGATCGGGTCGCGGTGGCGCAAGGTGTCGGCGGCCGAGCAGGCGGTGCTGGTGCTGGCGATGCTGCGCCACGATCAGCGGCTACTGGACTTGTCCCGTGCCAACGCGGTATCGGCCTCCACTATCCGCCGCTGGCTGCTGGAGGTGATCGGGCTGCTCGCGGCCCGGGCACCCCGACTGGACCGGGTGCTGCGGCGACTGGTCGCCCGGGGTGCGGTGGTGGTGCTGGCCGATGGCACCCTGCTGCA
>NZ_JBHYIK010000027.1:0-69912 GCF_042739735.1 Amycolatopsis sp. NPDC059027
TAAAAAGCACCCGCCGGTTAACTAAAGGATCTCCGGCCCCGTTAGGCCAACCTGCGGCGCGAGACCCCCCGCCAAGGTGGCCTTACCGGCATGACACATGCGTCGAGAGTGGGTCCGTTATGTCGTATTTGTGCGGGATGGTCCACCAGCCCCGCGACCACCTGGGCCGAGCGTTACCGAGAGCTACTGTTGTCTAGAACAACAGTCCACAGTCGACAGGACAGAGCGCGCGACCGAAAATTGACAAACGATTTACTTTCCTTTACCTTGATCGCTTTTCGCTTAGCCGCTTAGAGTGAATCGCACGACAGAAACGATCGAGTAGCGGCGCGAAGATCATGATGGCGCTACGCTGGCGCCATCCTCACTCGCCGACGTGATCGGCCTGCCACACCCAATGCCGGCCGTCGATTCTCACGCCATTTTTACGGAGGTGCCCGAGATATGGGTCATCGTGGCCGGAAGAGCGCGACGACGGCGTCGGGCTCCGCCGCCGAAACCCTGCTGCGGCTCGGCAGATATCTCACCCGGTCCGCGACGTCGGACGACCTGCGCACGGTGTACCACGTCGGCGGCCGCGAAGGGGATTCCTTCTACCGCAACCGGTGGAGCCACGACAAGGTGGTGCCCTCGACGCACGGGGTGAACTGCACCGGTTCGTGCCGCTGGAAGGTCTACGTGTCGGACGGGATCATCACCTGGGAAACCCAGGATCCCGACTACCCGTCCGTAGGCCCGGACAAACCGGAATACGAACCCCGCGGCTGCCCGCGCGGCGCGTCCTTTTCCTGGTATTCCTATTCTCCCACTCGTGTCCGTTTTCCGTACGCTCGAGGCGTCCTAGTGGAAATGTACCGTTCCGCGCGCCACGTACACGGAGACCCGGTACTCGCCTGGAAATCGATCGTGGACGATCCGTGGAAGCGGCGGGTCTACCAGAAAGCGCGCGGCAAGGGCGGTCTCGTCCGGGTGAGCTGGGACGAAGCCGCCGAGATCGCGGCGGCGGCGCACGTCCACACCATCGCCACCCACGGCCCGGACCGCGTCGCCGGGTTTTCGCCGATCCCGGCGATGTCGATGGTCTCGCACGCGGTCGGCTCCCGGTTCATGGCGCTGATCGGGGCGCCGATGCTGTCGTTCTACGACTGGTACGCGGACCTCCCGATCGCCTCCCCGCAGGTCTTCGGCGACCAGACCGACGTGCCGGAGTCCGCGGACTGGTGGGACGCGGCGTATCTGCTGATGTGGGGCTCCAACGTCCCGGTCACCCGCACCCCGGACGCCCATTGGATGACCGAAGCGCGCTACCGGGGTCAGAAGGTCGTGGTGGTCTCCCCCGACTACGCCGACAACACCAAGTTCGCCGACGAATGGCTCGCGCCGCACCCCGGCACGGACGCGGCGCTCGCGATGGCCATGGGACACGTGCTGCTCAAGGAGTTCTTCGTCGAGCGGGAAATCGAATACTTCGCCCGCTACACCCGCGAGAACACCGACCTGCCGTTCCTGGTCACCCTCGAAGAACGCGACGGCGCCCACGTGCCGTCGAAGTTCCTCACCGAGGCGGACCTCGGCGGCACCGGCGCGGACGCGGCGTGGAAGACCGTCCTGGTCGACGAGCGGACCGGCGAACCAGTGGTGCCCAACGGATCCGCGGGCTTCCGCTGGAACGACGAGGACGCCGGACGCTGGAACCTCGAACTCGGCGACGTCGTCCCACGGCTGAGCACGCTGGACGCGGCCGGACACCGGGACGTCGAGGTCCTGTTGCCGAGGTTCGACGGCCCCGAGGGCACCGGCGCCGTGCTGCGCCGGGGCGTGCCCGCCGCGACGGTCGGGGGCAGGCTCGTGACGACCGTGTTCGACCTGCTGCTCGCGCAGTACGGGGTGCGCCGGGAAAACCTGCCGGGCGACTGGCCGTCGGACTACGACGACGCCTCGCAGCCGTACACCCCGGTGTGGCAGGAGGAGATCACCTCCGTCCCGGCCGGACGGGTGGCCAGGATCGCCCGCGAGTTCGGCGAAACCGCGGCGGAATCCCGTGGCCGCTGCATGATCCTGATGGGCGCGGGCACGAACCACTGGTTCCATTCCGACACCGTCTACCGGGCGTTCCTCGCCCTGCTGACGCTCACCGGCTGCCAGGGCCGCAACGGCGGCGGCTGGGCACACTACGTCGGCCAGGAGAAGGTCCGGCCGCTGACCGGGCACGCCACGCTGGCCGGTGCGCTGGACTGGACGCGCCCGCCCCGCCAGATGATCGGCACCGCCTACTGGTACCTGCACACCGGGCAGTGGCGGTACGACGGGCTGCGCAACGACGTCCTGCTTTCCCCGCTGGCCACGGGAAAGCTCGCCGGCACCACGGCCGCCGACGCGATGGCGCTGTCGGCACGGCTCGGCTGGATGCCCTCCTATCCGACGTTCGACCGCAATCCCCTGGACCTGGCCGACGAGGCCGGGAACGACCCCGACGGCTACGTCGTCGACCAGCTGCGCGCGGGCGAACTCCGGTTCGCCTGCGAAGACCCCGACGCACCACGGAACTGGCCCCGGGTGCTGACCGTCTGGCGGTCGAACCTGCTCGGCTCCTCGGCGAAGGGCCACGAATACTTCCTGCGTCACCTGCTGGGCACCGACGCGAACCTGCGCGCGGCCGAGGCCCCGCCGGATCGGCGACCGCGAAGCCTGGTGTGGCACGACGAAGCCCCCGAGGGCAAGCTCGATCTGTTGCTGGCCTTGGACTACCGGATGACCAGTACGACGCTGTTCGCCGACGTAGTGCTGCCCGCAGCCACCTGGTACGAGAAGCACGACCTGTCCTCCACCGACATGCACCCGTTCGTGCACTCGTTCAACGCCGCGGTCGATCCGCCCTGGCAGACCCGCACCGACTTCGACGCCTTCCACACGATCGCCCGTCACTTCAGCGAACTCGCCGAAACACACCTCGGGGTCCGGCGGGATCTGATCGCGACGCCGATGACGCACGACACGCCGTCCGAGCTGGCCCAGCCGGGTGGTGTCGTCCGTGACTGGCGCGCGGGCGAGACCGAACCCGTCCCCGGCCGCACCATGCCGAAGCTGACCGTCGTGGAACGCGACTATCCCGCGGTGGCGGCGAAACTGGCGACCTTGGGCCCGCTGCTGGAGAAGTCGGGCACGGCGACCAAGGGCCTCACCTACGACGTCACCGAGGAAATCTCGTGGCTCGGCACGAAGAACGGCGTCGCCGCGGCCGGTCCCGCGGCGGGCAGGCCGCTGATCGACACCGACATCCGCGCCGCCGACGCCGTCCTCGCGCTGTCCGGTACGACGAACGGGCGGCTGGCCACGCAGGGCTTCCGCACACTCGAACAGCGGGTGGGCACCGAATTGGCGCATCTGGCCGCCGAGCACGAGGGCAAGCGGATCTCCTTCGCCGACACCAGGAGCAGGCCGGCGGCGGTGATCACCAGCCCGGAATGGTCCGGCAGCGAGAGCGGCGGGCGTCGCTACTCCGCGTTCGTGATCAACGTCGAGCACCGCAAACCCTGGCACACCCTCACCGGGCGTCAGCACTTCTTCCTCGACCACGACTGGATGCACGAACTCGGCGAGGCGCTCCCGGTGTACCGGCCGCCGCTGGACATGAACCGGCTGTTCGGCGAGCCGCGGATCGGCCCGCACGGCAAGGAGGTGACGGTCCGCTACCTCACCCCGCACAGCAAATGGTCCATCCACTCCACCTACCAGGACAACCTGCACATGCTGACCCTCTCCCGTGGCGGGCAGGCGATCTGGATGAGCCCCGCCGACGCCGCCGCCATCGACGTCCACGACAACGACTGGATCGAGGCGGTCAACCGCAACGGCGTCGTCGTCGCCCGCGCGATCGTCTCGCACCGGATGCCCACCGGCACCGTTTTCCTTTACCACGCACAGGATCGCGCGGTGAACGTCCCGCGCAGCGAGGCCACCGGAAAACGCGGCGGGACACACAACTCGCTCACCCGGCTGCTGATGAAACCCACCCACCTCATCGGCGGCTACGCCCAGCTGTCCTTCGGCTTCAACTATCTCGGCCCGACCGGCAACCAGCGCGACGAGGTCACGGTCATCCGCCGCCGCGCGCAGGAGGTGACCTACTGATGCTGCCGAAACGAAGCTTGCGAGTGACCCGATGAAACCGATGGCGCAGCTCGCGATGGTGATGAACCTGGACAAGTGCATCGGCTGCCACACGTGTTCGGTGACGTGCAAACAGACGTGGACCAACCGCACCGGGACCGAGTACGTCTGGTTCAACAACGTGGAAACCCGTCCGGGACAAGGATATCCGCGCCGCTACGAGGATCAGGACCGCTGGCGCGGCGGCTGGACGCTGAACAACCGCGGTCGCCTGAAACTCAAGGGCGGCGGACGGCTGCGCAAGCTCGGCTCGCTCTTCGCGAACCCCGATCTGCCCGGGATCGGCGACTACTACGAGCCGTGGACCTACGACTACAGCACCCTGATCGACGCCCCGCTCGGCGACGACGTCCCGGCCGCCGCGCCGAAATCGGCGATCACCGGGAAGCCGATGCAACCGGAATGGGGCCCCAACTGGGACGACGACCTCGGCGGTTCGGCCGACCACGGCGACGACGACCCGGTATTGGCGGCACTGCGGGAAAAAGTGGGCATGACGATCAAGCTCGAGTACGAGCAGAGCTTCATGTTCTACCTCCCCCGGATCTGCGAGCACTGCCTCAACCCCGCCTGCGTGGCCAGCTGCCCGTCCGGCGCGCTGTACAAGCGCACCGAGGACGGCATCGTGCTCGTCGACCAGGATCGCTGCCGGGGCTGGCGGATGTGCGTCACCGGCTGCCCGTACAAGAAGGTCTACTTCAACCACAAGACCGGCAAAGCCGAGAAGTGCACGTTCTGCTATCCGAGGGTCGAAGCCGGGGAGCCCACCATCTGCTCGGAAACCTGCGTCGGGCGCCTGCGCTACATCGGTGTCGTGCTCTACGACGCGGACCGCGTCACCGAGGCCGCGAGTGTCGCCGACGAGCACGACCTCTACCCCGCGCAGCTGGACATCATGCTCGACCCGCACGATCCGGACGTCGTGGCCGCCGCGGAGCGAGCGGGTATCGGGCACGACTGGATCCTCGCCGCGCAGCGCTCCCCGGTGTACCAGCTCATCCACGACTACCGGCTCGCGCTGCCGCTGCACCCGGAATACCGCACCCTGCCGATGGTCTGGTACGTCCCGCCGCTGTCCCCGGTGGCCGAGGCCGTGTCCGGCAGCGGGTTCGACGGCGAAGACGGCGACAACCTCTTCGGGGCCATCGACTCGCTGCGCATCCCGCTCGAATACCTCGCCGAACTGTTCACCGCCGGAGACGTCGCGCCGGTCCGGGCGTCGCTGCGCCGGCTCGCCGCGATGCGCTCGTACATGCGCGCGGTGAACCTCGGCCGGGAACCCGACGACGCGCTGCTCCACGCGGTCGGCCTCACCGGCGAGCAGATGTTCGCGATGTACCGGCTGCTCGCGCTGGCGAAGTACGACGAACGCTACGTCATCCCGACGGCCGGGACGGGCCAGGCACACGACCTCGAAGGCATCGCGACCCAGTGCAGTCTCGACGTCGACGGCGGCCCCGGCATGGGCGGAACCCCTGCCGGGCCGGGCCGGGTGGACCTGGTGAGCTGGAAGCCCGACGACCGGCCCGCCGGGCTCTTCCCCACCCTCCACGGCGGTGAGTCCCGGTGAGGCTCTCCGTCCGGAAGGCCCGGGGCGCGGATCAGCGGACCCTGGCCGTCCTGCGTCAGCTGTGCGGCTGGTGCCTGCAGTACCCCGACGAATCCGTTCTGGGCAAGCTCCCGCTGTTCCGCGCCTGCCTCGCCGAACTCGACCCGGCTTCGCCAGGGCACGCGGAACTGACGCGGACGATCCGATACCTGTCCGGCGGCGAGCCGCTTTCCCTGGCCGCGCACTACGTCGAGGTCTTCGAGCGCAAACCCCGCCGGACCCTGCACCTGAGCTGGTTCACCGACGGCGACACCCGGCGCCGTGGACAGACCTTGGCCGCGCTCAAGGCGTTCTACCGCGACCACGGCTTCGTCCCGGCGGAGAACGAGCTGCCCGACTTCCTCCCGGTCCTGCTCGAATTCGCCGCGAACGCGGTGCCCACGGCGGCCGACGGGCTGCTGGCGCGGTTCACCCCGGCGCTGCGGTTGCTGCACCGTCACCTCGGGACGCTCGACACGCCGTATCGGGACACCGTCGCCGTGGTGCTGGCGACGGCGCCACCGCCGGACGAACGCGCCGCCGTGGCTCTGTCCGAGACGGGCCCGCCCGCCGAACTGGTCGGACTCGGTCCCTACCCCACCGGGCGCAAGGAATTCCCATGATCTCGACGATCGACATCCTGTTGTGGGGCGCCGCGCCCTACGCCACGCTCGCGCTGCTGATCGCGGGGACCGTCTGGCGGTACCGCTACGACAGGTTCGGCTGGACGAGCCGCTCCTCGCAGCTGCACGAGTCACGGATCCTCAAGGTCGCCAGCCCGTTGTTCCACTTCGGACTGTTGATGGTCGTCGGCGGGCACGTGCTCGGCCTGTTCGTGCCGAAGAACCTCACGGAACTGGTCGGCATCACCGAGGACGACTACCACGTCGTCTCCCTGCTGCTCGGCACGGTCGCCGGGCTCGCCGCCATCGCCGGGCTGGCCCTGCTGCTCTGGCGGCGGTTGCGCACCCCCGCCGTCCGGGACGCGACGACGCGCAGCGACAAAACCATGTACGTGGTGCTCGTGCTCGTCCTGCTGGCCGGGCTCGCGACCACGATCGTCGACAACGGCGCCCGCGGCGGCTACGACTACCGGGAGACCATCGGCCCGTGGATGCGCGGGATCTTCCTCCTGCACCCGCGGCCGGAACTGCTCGCGCACGCACCGCTGGACTACCAGCTGCACACCGGGATCGGCATGGTGCTGTTCACGCTGTGGCCGTTCTCCCGGCTCGTCCACGCGTTCAGCGCTCCGCTGCAGTACCTGTTCCGGCCCTACCTCGTCTACCGCGGCCGCCGCCCCGGCCGGATCGGCACCCGCACCCCCGAACGCGGCTGGGAGCCGCACCGGGACCACCACACCGCCGGGCCACGCGGGCGCCGGTGAGCACCACCGTCCTTTGCGGACTCCGCGAGAAACCGATCCCACTCTCAGCGAGCACTCAGGCACTCTGCGAGACACTGCGAGATTCCCACGGGGTGAACCGCGCGCCCAAACCGTGCGACGCCGGGCAAAAGCCGAACCCGCGCGACCGCGATAACGGCGGCTCAGGTCAGCCGACGGCAACCCGGCCTTCACCGCATGCCTCGTGCAATTCACCGCGGCGCGCGTGAACCAACCGTTATCTTCGGTCACGTCCCGTGCAGCGACAGAGTTTTGTTACCCAGCCGCCCGTATCATGAGCGAAGAACACTCTCCTGGGCCATCAGTTTCCCTTATGGGGCTATCATATTACTGCCGATCGGAGTATCGTGAACACGCACAGGATGGTAACTCCACCACCATGAGCACCACTTTTACCACTGGTTAATTTCGACAAGAAACGGCCTGTCGAAATTCTCGTGTAGCATGGATCTTGTTTCCGGCAACACGGTGCCATTTCACGTGATCTGAGCGGTATTCGTGATTTTGCGAAGTTCGCGGGCGACTTTTATTTCAAACGGGTTACGGAACAGAAGAATTCGGACGCCGGGGGTTACTTCACGGTTAAAGACGTTGATTATCGACGGCGTGGGGCTAACTGAGTCTTCTATGACCGAGGCTGGTTCGACCGCCGGTGTCGAGCGCGAGTTCGCTCAGGTTCTGGCCGACATAGTGGGGGGTGAGCAGGTAGGTCCGGACAGTCACTTCTTCGACGATCTGGGCGCCAACTCGTTGCTGATGGCCAAGTTCTGCGCACGCGTCAGGAAGAGACCGGACCTCCCGCCGGTGTCGATGCGGGAGATCTACCGCTACCCGACCGTCAGCAGCCTGGCGACGGCGCTGACGGACGCCGAGCAGGCCCCGGTCGAGCAAGAGGCCCCGGCGAAGGAGGCGATGGAGCCGAAGCAGCGGGCCGGAACGCTGCGGTACAGCCTCTGTGGGGCGCTGCAAGTGCTGTTCTTCCTGGCGTATTCGTGCTTCCTCGCGGTGGCCATGTCGCTGGGCGCGGAGTGGATCTCGGGCGGGGCCGGTTTCTTCGGGTACTACCTGCGCTCGGTGGCGTTCGGGGGCGCGCTGCTGGCGGTGCTGTGCACGGTGCCGATCGCGGTGAAATGGATGGTCATCGGCCGGTGGCGGCCACGCGAGATCCCGGTGTGGAGCCTGACGTACTTCCGCTTCTGGCTCGTCAAGACGTTGGTGCAGCGGAACGTGCTGGTGTTGTTCTTCGCCGGTTCCCCGCTGTATTCGATCTACTTGAGAGCGCTCGGGGCACGTGTCGGGAGAGGCGTCACGATCTTCTCCCAGCATGTGCCCGTCTGCACCGACCTGCTGACCATCGGCGACGGCGCGGTCGTCCGGCGGGACTCGTTCTTCACCGGATACCGGGCACACGCCGGAATGATCCAGACGGGCACGGTCTCGCTCGGGAAGAACGCGTTCGTCGGGGAGATGTCCACCATCGACCTCGGGACCACACTCGGCGAAGGGTCCCAGCTCGGCCACACCTCCTCCCTGCACACCGGGCAGGCGGTACCGGACGGGGAATGCTGGCACGGCTCCCCCGCGCAGCGGGCCGATCTGGACTACCGGGCGATCGGCTCGACCGGCAACGGGAACTTCCGGAGAGGCTTCTACGTCGTCCGCCAGCTGCTGGTGCTCGTGGGGCTGTTCGCACCGCTGATGCTCGGCGGCATCGACCTCGTGCTGAACCAGGTCCCGCGGCTGGCCGCCCTGCTGGGCGGCTCGGTGCTGCTGGACTTCACGAGCTGGACGTTCTACCGCGACGCCCTGATCGCTTCGCTCGTGCTCTTCTTCGGCCTCCGGCTCGCCGGATTCCTGTTCAGCACCACGGTTCCCCGGCTGCTCGACCTCGCGCTCGAACCGGGCAAGGTGTATCCGCTGTACGGCGTCCACTACTCGCTGCACCGCGCCATCCGGCTCGTCACCAACGCGAAGTTCTTCAAGACGCTCTTCGGGGACAGCTCCGCCATCGTGCACTACCTGCGTGTCCTCGGCTGCGACCTGGCGAAGGTCGAGCAGACCGGCTCGAACTTCGGGCTGCAGGAGAGGTTCGAATCGCCCTACCTGAGCGCGGTCGGCAGGGGGACGATGATCGCGGACGGGCTGTCGGTCGTCAACGCGGACTACTCGAACACGTCCTTCCGCGTGTCCCGTGCGTCGATCGGGGCACACAACTTCCTGGGGAACAACGTCGTCTTCCCCGCCGCGGCGAAGACGGGTGACAACTGCCTGCTCGCGACCAAGGTCCTGGTCCCCATCGACGGGGAGGTCCGCGAGGGCGTCGGGCTGCTGGGCTCGCCCAGTTTCGAGATCCCGCGTTCGGTCGAACGGGACAGCCAGTTCGACCATCCGGAGACCGCGGACGAGCTTCGCCGCAGGCTCGCCGCCAAGAACAGGCACAACGCCGTCACCATGGCGTTGTACGTGCTGTCGCAGTGGCTCTACTTCTTCGGCGTGGTCCTGCTCAGCTGGGGCACGGATGTCCTCTACAGCCGCATCGGCGCGCCGGTGATCGCGTTCGACTCGATCGTCATGGTCCTGTACAGCATCGGCTACTTCGTCTTCGTCGAGCGAGTGGTCACCCTGATCCGGCCGCTGAAACCCTTGTCCTGTTCGATCTACGACCGCCGCTTCTGGCGGCACGAACGGTTCTGGAAGGCCGCCTCGACGACACTGCACCTCCAGCTGCTGAACGGCACGCCCTTCAAGGGCCTCGCGTGGCGGCTGCTGGGGGTACGGGTGGGCCGCAGGCTCTTCGACGACGGCTGCGGGATGCCGGAGAAGACGCTGGTGACCATCGGCGACGACGTCACGCTCAACGCCGGCTCGATCATCCAGTGTCATTCCCAGGAGGACGGCGGCTTCAAGCTCGACGGCATCACCATCGGGGACGACTGCACCATCGGGACCGGCGCGTGGGTCCACTACGGCGTGCGGATGGGCGAGGGTGCCGTGCTCGCGCCCGATTCCTTCCTCATGAAGGGCGAAGAGGTCCCGAAACACACGCACTGGGGCGGAAACCCGGCCGGCGAGATCCGGGACGCCGCAGTGCGGCCCGCACGCGTCCACTGACCGGAACCGACGACAACTCACCCCTGGACCCAGGCCGGCTCGAGCGCTTTCGACGCCGCCGTGGTCGACGACGCCCGAACACCAGCGAATGGAGAGGAAACCGTGAGCAGAGCGGAAGGCGCGAGGACACCGGCCGGAGGTGGCCGGGAGTACTGGGCTGCCGTGCTCGCCGCAGGCGGGGCCACGAGAATTCCACAATGGACACTGCACCCGGTGGCCGGTGCCACCGAGCACGAAACCCCGATACCCGGCGACCTCGTGAAGACGCTGCGCCGAATGACAGAAGGCCTGTCCATCCCCTTGAGTTCCGTGCTGCTCGCGGTGCACGCGAAGGTACTCGCCGCGCTGTCCGGCGAACGCGAAGTCACCTTGGGGTACCGCGCCGCGCCCGGCGGGCAGCCGCTGCCGTGCGGGCTGACGATCGAACCGGGGTCCTGGCGAGCGCTGCTCCACGACGCCGCCAAGGCCGAGTCACAGTTGCTGGCACACAAGGACTTTCCGCTCGACGGCCTCCGGCGGGAGCTGAGCCTGGCCGGGCCGGTGTTCGAGACCGTCCTCGATCCGGGCGGCCACGGCGGGGATCTCGCCGGTGACGCCGTGCTGTCGGTCGGCCTGGTGGACGACGCGGGCGGGCTGAACTTGCGGATCCGGTACCGCACCGACGTCCTCGACGCGGACTTCGCGGCCAGGATCGGCGGCTACCACCACACCGCACTGGCCTCGCTCGGCGCGGACCCGGATGCCGGGCACAGCGGGCAATCCCTGCTTTCCGAGGAGGAACTCGCCCGGCAGCTGGAAGATCTCGCCGGGCCCCGCCGGGAGCTGCCGGATCTCCGGGTCCACGAGCTGATCGAGCAGCGGGTGCGCGTCCACCCGGACGCGGTCGCGGCGGTGCACGGGCACCGGCGGTGGACCTACCGGCAGCTCAACGCCCGTGCCAACCGGCTGGCGCGAGCCCTGCTGGCGCGGGGCCTGCACCGCGAGGACGTCGTCGCGGTGGTGACCGAGCGCGGTCTGGACTGGCTGGCCGCCGTCCTCGCGATCTTCAAGGCAGGGGGCGTCTATCTGCCCATCGAGCCGCATTTCCCGGCCGACCGCATCGCGAAGACCCTCTCGCGCGCGGAATGCGGGCTGGTGCTGACCGAGCCGGGCAGCACCACCACGCTCGGCAAGGCGCTCGACACCCTGCCCGGCACCCGGTCCCTCCTCATCGACACGGCCTGCGCCGAACAGCACGACGAGACGGATCTCGGCGTCGAGGTCACCGCGGATCAGCTCGCCTACATCTACTTCACCTCCGGCTCGACCGGGGAACCGAAGGGGGCGATGCTCGAACACGCCGGCATGCTCAACCACCTCTACGCCAAGATCGACGATCTGGGGATCGCCGAAGGCCAGATCGTCGCCCAGACCGCCCCGCAGTGTTTCGACATCTCACTGTGGCAGCTCGTCGCCGGGCTCCTGGTCGGCGGCCGGACGCTGGTGATCGGGCAGGAGATCATCCTCGACGTGCGGCGGTTCGTCGACACCGTCGTCGAGGGCCGGGTCAACGTGCTCCAGCTCGTCCCGTCCTATCTCGAAGTCGTTCTGTCCTTTGTGGAGCAAAACCCCCGGCCGCTGCCGGACCTGCACTGCGTGTCGGTCACCGGTGAGGCGCTGAAGAAGGAACTCACCGAACGCTGGTTCGCGGCCGAACCGGACATCAAGCTCGTCAACGCTTACGGGCTGACCGAGACCTCGGACGACACCAACCACGAGGTGCTGACCCGGCCGCCGGACCGGGACCGGGTTCCGCTCGGCCCCGCCGTGAACAACGTGCGCGTCTACGTCGTCGACGAGCACTTGTCCCTGGTGCCGCTGGGAGCCCCCGGTGAGATCGTCTTCTCGGGCGTGTGCGTCGGACGTGGCTACGTCAACGATCCGGAACGCACGCGGGCCGCCTTCCGCACCGATCCGTATCACCCCGGACAGCGGCTCTACCGCAGCGGCGACCACGGCCGGTGGCTGCCCGAAGGGAAGCTCGAGTTCCTCGGCCGCCGCGACACTCAGGTCAAGATCCGCGGTTTCCGGATCGAGATCGGCGAGATCGAGAACACCCTGCTGTGTGTCCCCGGCGTCCGCGACGCGGCGGTGGTGGTCGTCGAGCGAGCGGACCGGAGCAAACATCTGGTGGCCTTCTACTCGGCCGGGCGACCGCTGGAACTCGACACCCTGCGGACGCGGCTGGGCGCGTCGCTGCCCGAGTACATGGTGCCGTCGGCCTTCCAGTGGCAGGACCGCCTTCCGGTGAACGCCAACGGAAAGATCGACAAGAAGACACTCACGGTACGGGCCGCCGAACTCCACCGCGGCGACGAGAGTGGCGGGCAGCACCACGCGCCCCGCACGCCGACCGAAAAGCGGCTGGCGGAAGCCTGGGCCGGCGTGCTCGGCGTCCGCGCGGACCAGCTCGGGCGGCGAGACCACTTCTTCGACCGGGGCGGATCGTCGCTGTCGGCGGTGAAACTGGCGATCGCGCTCGACCGCACGGTGTCCTTGAAGGACATCACCCGGCACCCCGTCCTCGCCGATCTCGCCGAATTACTCGACGCCGGCCGAAAACTGCCCGGCTGAGTTCCCTGTCCTGAGCACGACCGGCACAACCGAAAGGAACACGGAAATGTCATCCTCGTCCGCGGCGTCGCTGCTCGACGTGGCCCTGCGCCCCGGCGCGCCCCCGACGCTGGACGTCGAGCACATCGACGCCCCGCCGAGCTGGGCCGCCGGGCACCGGGACGCCCTGCGCGCCCTCGTCATGGAACACGGCTCGCTTCTGATCCGTGGTCTCGGCCTCGCCGAACCGGCCGGAACCGCCGCCGTCTTCCGGGAACTGACCGGCGAACTGATGGCGGAGAAGGAACCCTTCGCCCCGCGCCCGGCCTACTCCCCCGGCGTCTATTCCTCCACACCGTGGCCGCCGTATCAGCCGATGTGCATGCACCACGAACTCAGCTACACCCTCGAATTCCCCGGCCTCATGCTGTTCGCGTGCCTCACCCCGCCCGCCGGTGGCGGCGTGACCGGCGTCGCCGACGCGGCGGCCGTGCTCGCGGCGCTGCCGCCCGACCTTGTCGATCGGTTCGAACGGGACGGCTGGCAGCTCGTCCGCTGCTACAACGAGGAAATCGGGGCGTCGGTCGGCGAAACGTTCGGCACCGACGACCGCCGGGCCATCGAACGGTACTGCCGGGACAACGCCATCGAGTACGCCTGGCAGCCCGACGGCGGACTGCGCACCCGGCAACGGCGCAGCGCCGTGATCCGCCATCCGCTCACCGGACTGCGCTGCTGGTTCAACCAGATCGCGTTCCTGAACGAGTGGACGATCGAGCCCGAGATCCGGGAATACCTCGTGGACCTCTACGGCGCCGACGGACTGCCGTTCACCACGCGCTTCGGCAACGGCGACCCCATCGGCGAGGACGTCGTGCAGCTGCTCAACGACGTCTACGAGGCCCAGACCGCGCGAGAACCCTGGCAGGCGGGCGATCTGCTGCTCGTCGACAACATCCGCACCGCGCACAGCAGGGAAGCCTTCGACGGGCCGCGCGAGGTGGTCGTCGGCATGGGCGACCCGATCCGCCTTGCCGACTGCGCGCCCACCGTGGAGGTGAGGACCCGATGACCGCCACGGGCGCCCCCGCCACCGCGCCGCCGTTCGCGGTGATCTCCGGGGCCCAGGTGCACGACGCGCTGCAGGGCCGCGAGAGCCGGATCGTGGGGCTGGTCGAGGAGACCTACCGGCTGCACGGCGCCGGGGACTCGGTCAACCCGCCCTCCTATTTCCTGCGGTTCCCCGATCGCCCCACCGCCCGGATCATCGCGCTGCCCGCGTCGATCGGCGGGTCCGTCGGGGTCGACGGCCTGAAGTGGATCTCCAGTTATCCGGACAACGTGGCGGCCGGCATCCCGCGGGCCTCCGCGGTGCTGATCCTCAACGACCGCGACACCGGATATCCCTTCGCCTGCCTGGAAAGTTCGATCATCAGCGCCACCAGGACGGCGGCGTCGGCGGCACTGGCCGCGGACGTGCTCAGCCGCGGCCGGGAGCGTCCCACCCGCGTCGGGTTCTTCGGGGTGGGCCTGATCGCCCGCTACATCCACACCTTCCTGGCGGCCACCGGCTGGTCGTTCGACGAGATCGGGGTGCACGACCTTTCCTCGGACAACGCGGCGGGTTTCCGCGGCTATCTGGACCAGGCGGATCCCGGCCGGGTGACCGTCCACGAGACGGCCGAACAGCTGATCCGGTCCAGTGATCTGGTGGTGTTCGCCACCGTCGCCGGACGGCCGCACGTCGAGGACGTCACGTGGTTCGACCATCATCCGCTGGTCCTGCACGTGTCGCTGCGGGATCTCGCGCCCGAGATCCTGCTCGCCTCGGCCAACGTCGTCGACGACGTCGAGCACTGCCTCAAGGCCGACACCTCGCCGCATCTGGCCGAGCAGCGCACCGGGACGCGGGACTTCCTGCTCGGCACGCTCGACGACGTCATCGCCGGGCGGGTGGTCCCGCCCACGGACCGGCCGCTGATCTTTTCGCCCTTCGGCCTCGGCGTGCTCGATCTCGCCGTCGGCAAGTACGTCTACGACGAGATCTCGCGCGCCGGCGAACTCCACATCATCGACGACTTCTTCCGGGAGCTGCGCCGCTATGGCTGACCGAACGCACAGCCCGGACACGAGGAGAGCACAGTGCCCGTCATAACCGTTCCCGAAGCCTTCAACGAGGAAGAGCTCTACATCGACCTCCAATGGAGCTTCGGGCATCCGATCTACCTGAAATGCGAAGGCTTCAACTTCGCCGGATCGATCAAACTGAAGGCCGCGACGGAAATGGTCGACGCCGCCGAGCGGGACGGAACGCTCACCGCCGGATCGGTGCTGATCGAATCGTCGTCCGGCAACCTCGGCGTGGCGCTGAGCATGCTCGCCGCCAGCCGTGGTTACCACTTCGTGTGTGTCACCGATTCCCGGTGCAATCTCTCCACCCGGCGCGCGATCGAGGCGCTGGGCAACGAGGTGCACGTGGTCACCGAGCCCAGTGCCGCCGGCGGTTTCCTGGGGGCGCGGATCGACTACGTCCGCGCACTGTGCGCCGCCGACAGCCGCTACGTCTGGCTCGACCAGTACCGCAACCCCAACAACTGGCGGTCGCACTACCGCCGCACCGCGCCCGCGATCGCCGAGGCATTTCCGAAGCTGGACGTCCTGTTCGTCGGGGCGGGCACCACCGGCACGCTGATGGGGTGCGCGCAGTACTTCCGGGAGTGGCACCGGCCGGTCCGGGTCATCGCGGTGGACAGCGTCGGATCGGTGACCTTCGGCGGCCCGCCGGGACGGCGGATGCTGCCGGGGCTGGGCACGAGCGTCCGCCCGCCGCTGCTCGACGTGTCCTATGTGGACGAAGTCGTGCTCGTCGAGGAGGCCGACACCGTCCGCGCCTGTCACCGGCTGGCGCGCAGCGGTTTCCTCTTCGGCGGCTCGACCGGCACGGTCGTCAGCGGCGCCACCGCGTGGCTCGACCAGCACGACGCGCGCGACCTCACCGCGGTGGCCATCGCCCCGGATCTCGGCGAACGCTATCTCGACACGATCTACCACACCAACTGGCTCCACGACATCTACGGCGACCAGGTCCTCGACGCCGACGGTCAGCCGTCCGAACAACCCGGCCTGCCGAGGCCGAGCCCCACCCTCCAGTGCTACTGACCACGAACGCTTCGCATCCGCGAGGAAGCGTGTTTCGCCGCCGCACGACCTCTGGGGTTACCTATTCTTACGAATAGCGCACCGCGCGGAGAATTCACGAAGCGAACGTGGATTTCGGCCGGGTGTCCGCGTCCGACACCGCGGGCACCCGGCCGCACACACCGGATTCAGGGGCTCAGACCGGGGTTTTCTCGGCAGGAGGCTCGGCCGCGAGATGCAGCGGGCTCTCCTCCCGGCGGATACGGGGGACCTCCCGTTCCTCGTGCATCGCGGTCAGCGGTTGCAGGTCCAGCAGGGGCAGATCCGTGACCGCCTCCAGATGGCGCAACAGGATGCCTTCGCGCAATGCCCACGGGCAGACCTCGACGACGTCCACGTCCAGCGCCGCCAACGTCGCCTCCGCCACCACCGCCCCCGCGACGATCTGCCGCGCCCGTGGCTTCGAAACGCCCCGGAACCGGGCGCGTTCGACGGCGGGGACCTGGGCGAGCCGGGGAATCCACTTCCGCAGATCGGACCGGCGGAGCTCACGCCGCACGAACGGCCCCTTCCGCCGGGCCGGCGCGCCCGCCAGCCGCGCGAGCTGTTTGAAGGTCTTCGACGTCACCACCATCCGCCGGGCGTCCCCTTCCCAGCGAAGCCGGTCGAGTACCTCGCCCAGCGTCGTGCGGACGTGCCCGCGCAACGTCTTGAGCTCCCGGCGCGTCGGCGGGTCCGAGGTGAGAAACTCGCGGGTCAGCCTGCCCGCCCCCAACGGGAGAGAGGTCGCCAGTTCCGGCTCCACATCGCGGCCCAGCACCAGCTCCATCGAGCCGCCGCCGATGTCCGCGAGCAGCAACCGGCCCGCCGACCAGCCGTACCATCTTCGTGCCGCGAAGTAGGTCAGTCTTCCTTCCTCTTCTCCCGAGAGGAACTGCGGCCGGACCCCGGACCGCTGCTCGATCCGGTCGATGATCTCCGCGCGGTTGACCGCGTCCCGCACCGCCGCCGTCACGAACGGGTAGAGCTGGTCCACGTCGAGCCGGGCCGCCGCCTCGACGGCCTTGCCCACGGCGTCCGCGGCTCGCTCGACCCCCGCCTCGCCCAGCGCCCCGTCCGCGCGCAGCTCCTCGGAGAGCAACGTGGGTGCCTTCACCGCGTGCACCGGCAGCGGCGGCGCCCCTGCCACCACCTCCACCACCTGCAACTGGGCCGAATTCGAACCGATGTCCAGAACCGCGAGTCTCATCGGCCCCGGTTACCCCGTCCGTTCCCCGGCAAACGGCTGTCACAGCAGCACCACGCGTCGAGGAGGCCGTGATCACAGCCTGGGGTGTGAACCGGCGCGCTCGGGGTACCCCCATGTCAGACCGAGAGGGGTGCGACCATGCACGACGTGACGAGCAGGCTACGTCCTTCACCGGATCTCGCGATGGAGGGCGAGGACACACCCGAGCAGGTGGACGTCCGGCGCCGGGCCGCCTCGGTGGTGGCGACCGGAGCACGCGACGCCGACGACTGCGCCATGCTGCTGGACATGCTCGGACTGCACCAGAGCCCGCGGACCTTCGACGCCAGGGAGTCCACAGAGGACGTTCTGGCAGCGCGCCGGGAAGAGGCCTAGCCGTGCTGCGTCTGGGGTTCCCCGTGATCGGGGTGAAGGACGTCGAACGCGCGGCGGCATTCTGGTCTGCGGCGCTGCACCTGGTTCCCACCGAGGAGTGGGCGAGCGACACGTGGCGGACGCTGGCCCACGCGGACGGGTCCGGCAGGGTGCTGGGGCTGATGCGCAGCGACTCTCCCGCCGAGGAGCACCCCCGTATCCACCTCGACCTGCTGGTCGACACCCCGGCCGAGCAGGAGGCCGAAGTCGTGCGGCTCGTCGAACTCGGCGCGCACGTGGTGGACTGGGACCACTATCCGCCGAATCCCGACTTCGTCGTACTGGCCGACCCGGACGACAACGTCTTCTGCGTGGTCGACCTGAGCAAGGCGCCGTCCGGGAGCTGATTCGGCGTTTATTCCCGGGTAGCCGGGGAACCCGCGTGGCATGCTTCGGGTTCTGGCCTGGTGGGCGGCGCTGACCGCGGCGTGGCTGCTCACGACGTCCACTGTGGACATCGCGGAGTTCGTCGCCGCCGCGATCGCCGCCGTGCCCTGCGCGGTGATAGTGCCCTTCGCGGGCCGCGCGCTGGGCGGGATCGAAAAACCACGAGTGAGCTGGCTCCGGTGGTTCACGCACATCCCCCTGGCCGTCACGACCGAGACGGTCCGCGCCCTGCGGACGCGGGAAACCGGCCACTTCGAGACGCTGCGGCTGCCCGCGGACCGGGTGGCCGCGCGGCAGGCGGTCGCGACCGTCGCGATCGGGCTCTCCCCCGGCGCGATGGTGGCCGACGTACCGCCCGGCGGGCGGACCGTGGTTGTCCATCGGCTGCTGTCCGGCGAATCGGCCGTGCTGGACAGGATCCGGCGATGACCGGCTGGCTGATCGCGGCGGCCCTGCTCCTCGTCGGCGGGCTCGGCCCGGCGTTGTGGCTCGCCGCCAGGGGCACCCCGTCGAGCCGGATGGCCGGACTCGAACTCGGCGGCGCGGTCACGGTCCTCGCGCTGCTCGTGCTCGCGCAGGGATACGGACCTTCGAGCGCGCTGATCCTGCCGCTTGTCCTGGCGCTGCTGGCCTTCGCCGGGACACTCGTGTTCGTCCGGCTGCTGGGGCAGCGATGAACGTCTTCGCGGCGGTGCCGGCGTTCGCCGGGGTCGGTGTGGTCCTGATCGCGGCGTTCGGCATGCTGCGGGCCAGGACCACCTTGGCGCGCCTGCACTTCCTGGCGCCGGTGACGACGATGGGCGGCCCGCTGATCGGGCTCGGCCTCGTCGTCGAGATCGGCTGGAACCTCACCTCGGGCATGGTGGCGCTGACCGTCGTCCTCCTCGCCCTCACCGGCCCCGTGCAGCAGACGGCGACCGCGCGCCTGGCCGAGGACCGGGACGAGCGGTGAACGCCGTCCTGCTCTTGATCGCGCTCGCGTTCGTCGCGGTGGCGGGGACGATCGTGGTACGCACCGAGGACCCCGCTCGCCAGGCGATCACGTTGTCGGTGTTCAGCCTGCTCCTCACCGTGCTTTTCGTGGTCCTGCAGGCCCCCGACGTCGCGTTGTCCGAGCTGGTCGTCGGCTCGGCGATCGTGCCGCTGCTGGTGTTGCTGACGTTGCGCAAGGTCCGGGGCGGCAAGCCATGACGCGGCGGATCCGGACGGTGCTGGCGCTGCTCGGGGTCGCGGGAATCGCGACGCTGCTGCTGGCCGCGTTCACGCGCGTGCCCATGCCGGGCGGATCCGGGCATCTCTACCGCGATCTCGTGCTCGGCCCCGCGCTGGAGCACGCGACCCCGAACCTGGTGTCCTCGATCAACTTCGACCTGCGGGCGCTGGACACTCTCGGCGAGGAGACGATCGTGACCGCGGCCGTGGTCGGCACGCTGTGCCTGCTCGCCCCGTCGGCGGCCGAGCGGCGGCGCATCGGCACGGACCACCGTCCGGTGCTGCCCGCCGTCAAGCTGGCCGGTTACCTGTTGCTGCCGCTGACGACGTTGCTCGGCCTGGACGTGGTGCTGCACGGCCATTTGACGCCGGGCGGCGGGTTCCAGGGCGGGGTCGTGCTCGCGACCGGCTGGCATCTGCTGTACCTCGCCGGGGACTACCCCGCGTTGTCCCGCCTCCGGCCGATCGGCTGGTGTGAGTACGCCGAGGCCGCGGGGACCGGTTTCTACGTGCTCACCGGGCTGCTCGGGCTCGGCCTCGCCGGTTCGTTCCTGGCGAACTTCCTGCCCGTCGGCACATTCGGTTCCCTGCTGTCGACGGGCACGGTGCCACTGCTGAGCCTGTTCATCGGCGCCGAGGTCGCGGCCGGGCTGCTGGTCATGCTCGCCCAGTTCCTCGAACAGGGCCTGATCCGCGAACGGCGCCGGTCGTGATCGCGGCCTACGGATGCTACGGCGTGGCCGCCTGGCTGTTGCTGATCGGCTGCCTGGCCATCGTCCGCAGCCGGAACCTGATCCACGCCGTGGTTTCGCTGTCGGTCGCCCAGGCGGGTACCTACGTGCTGCTGCTGGGCATCGGCTACCAGCGGGGCGCGAGCCCGCCGATCCTGCCCGCCACACCCGTCGTGGACCCGATGGTGCAGGCCATGACGCTGACCGACATCGTCGTGTCGGCGACCATCACCGCGCTACTGCTCGCCATCACCCTCCAGGTCTCCCGGCGGCACGGCACCATCGACCCGGACGAGCTCCGGGCGCTGCGGGGCTGACCCGTGTCCGCCCTGCCCGCGCTCGCGATCGCGCTCCCGTTGCTCGGCGCCTGCGTGCTGCTGGGCCTCGGGCGGCTGCTGCCCCGGACGGTGGTCGACACGCTGGCCATCGCGTGCACGCTCGGCGTCGTCGCGGTGCTGGCCGTGCTGGTGACCACGTGCTGCCACGGCCGGGTGGTGAACTGGCTGGGCGGCCACCCACCGCGGGACACCCGGTCCGTCGGGATCGTCCTCGTCGCCGACGGGCTTTCCGCGCTGCTCGGCCTGCTCGCGGCGGCGCTGCTGACGTTCGCGCTGCTCTACGGCTGGCGGTACTTCGAAGCCGTCGAAGCGCGGTTCCACGCGATGATGCTCCTGTTCCTGACCGGCATGCTCGGTTTCCTGTTCACCGGCGACCTGTTCACCATGTTCGTCTTCTTCGAGCTGATGAGCGCGGTCGCCTACGCGCTCACCGGTTATCAGGCCGACGAAGCGGAATCCGTCCAGGGAGCGCTCACCTTCGGGGTACTCAACTCCCTCGGCGCTTATTTCACCCTGACCGGGATCGGCCTGCTCTACGCCAGGACGGGGCAACTCGGCATGGCCCAGATCGCCGCGGCGCTGTCACCGGCACACCACGACACGCTCGTCGTCGCCGCGTTCGTCCTGGTCGCGACCGGGCTCCTGGTCAAGGCCGCCGCGGCGCCGTTCCACTTCTGGCTCGCCGACGCGCACGCCGTCGCACCGGCGCCGGTCTGCGTCCTGTTCTCCGGCATCATGGTCGAGCTGGGACTCTACGGCCTGATCCGGGTGTACCGGATCGTGTTCGCACCGGCGCTCGGCGACGCGGCGCTCAGCCGCACCGCGCTCGTCCTCGGCGTCGTCACCGCCGTGACCGGTGCGATACTGAGCTGCACCCAACGGCATCTCAAACGCCTGCTCGCCTACTCCACCGTCGCGCACGTCGGCATGTTCCTCTGTGGACTGTCCATTCTCGACGGTCCGGCGCTGAGCGGTTTCGCGCTGGCCGTGGCCGGGCACGCGGGCGCGAAGGGCGCGTTGTTCCTGCTCACCGGCATGCTGCGCAACAGATACGGCAGCGTCGACATCGACGAGCTGTACGGCACTGCCCGGCCCGCCCGCACCGAGGCGGTGTTGTTCCTGTTCGCCGCGCTGGCGCTCACCGGGCTGCCGCCGTTCGGTGTCGCGCTGGGAAAGGGCGTCAGCGAACATGCCGGGCCTTCCTGGCTGACCCCGCTGTTCCTCGGGGTTTCGGCACTCACCGGTGCCGCAGTGCTGTGCGCGGGCGCCCGTGTCTACTTCGGACTCGGCAAGCCACCACACGACAGCGCCGAGGAGACCAGCACGGGCTCGCCTGAAGAACCCGAGACCGGACAGCGGATGACGGGCACTCCGGCGGTCATGCTCGCCTCGGCGATCGGTCTCCTGCTGTGTTCTCTGCTCGCCGGAGTTCTTCCCGTCGTACGGGAGTGGGCCGTCCAGGCGGGGAGTCAGGCCGCGGACCGCCTGGCCTACCTCCACGACGTCCTCCCGGTGCTTCCCGCCGCGCCCGCGCCACCGTCCACAGCGGACTGGACGGCGACGGGAATTCTCACCGCGTCCGTCGCGGTACTCGCCGCTTTGGGCGCCTGCGCCGCGACGCTGTGGCGATGGCTGCCACGCGGACCGCGCGCCGCCAGGAATGTCCTGCACACGTTGCACGAACTGCAGTCCGGGCACATCGGCGACTACGTGGCGTGGTTGCTGGCGGGCGTCGCCGCACTCGGCGCACTCTCCTGGTGGTGACACTCCCGTCCGACCCGGCAGGGCGCCGAGGCTGAAGGACGCCTTCAGTGCGTTGACTGCACTGAAAGCGTCCTTCAGCACCGCCAGTGCACTGAAAGCGTCCTTCAGCTCAGGCCGGGGAGCAGCCGGGAGGCCACCGCGCCCGCGCCGGCGCCGCAGCCCACGCCCGCCCAGGCGACCGGGCCGAGCGGGGTACAGCCGAAGAACTGGCTGACACCCGGCGTCTGCACGAGCGCGGCCAGCACGAGGGCCGAACCCGCCGCGGTGCCGACCACCAGCGGGCTGTGCCACCGCCCGCGCAGGGTCTGCGCCAGCTGGGTGCCGACCAGGCCGCACAGGGCCATCGTGCTCGTGCGGCGGGCGGTGCCCGGGGTCGACCGGCCGATCAGCCACGCCGTGGTCGCGCCAATGCCGGTGGTCACGCCGCGGCTGGTGATGTCCCTGGTCAGCGAGCTGCCGAGCCCGGTGGCCGCCTCGCCTTCCCCGTCGTCCGGCCGGGTCACGGCGACCGCCATGGCGGGGAACAGATCGGTGAGCAGGTTGACGAGCAGGAGCTGGCGGGTCCCCAGCGGCGAATCGCCGGAGATCAGGGTGCCCAGCACCGAGAATCCGACCTCCCCCGCGTTGCCGCCCACCAGGATGACGACCGCGTCGGAGACGCTCCGCCACAGCGCCCTGCCCTCGGCCACGGCCTCCAGCAGGACCGTCAGATCGTCCTCCGCCAAGGCGAGATCCGCGGCGGTGCGCGCGGCCGTCGAGGAACGCGCCCGCACCCCGACGCCGACATCGGCGGCCCGGATCGCTGCGGCGTCATTGGTCCCGTCCCCGACCATCGCTGTGACCCGGCCCGCCTCCCGCAGCGCCTCGACCACCTGGAGCTTCTGTTCCGGTGCGACGCGCGCGATCACCCCGGCGCCGCCCAGCGCCTCGGCCCGCCGCGTCCGGTCGAGGCCGGCGAGCTGGTCGCCGGTCAGCACCGTGGTGTCCTCGGGCCAGCCCAGCGACTTCGCGATCGCCAGCGCCGTGTGCGGGTGATCGCCGGTCAGCATCACCGGCGCGATCTCCGCGTCCCGCAGTCCGCTGACGAGCGTCTCGGCGGTTTCCCTCGGCGTGTCCGACAACCCGACGAATCCGAGAAAACTCAGTCTTGCCAACACTTTCTCGTCGTTCCCATTGCCGAACTCCGGCCGATCCGCCTCGTCGGCGATCTCCCTGCCCGCGACCGCGATGACCCGCAACCCGTTGTCCGCCAGCGACTCCCCCGCCTCGACGACATGCCGGTCCGCGTCGCAGGCGCGCAGCACGGTCTCCGGCGCGCCCTTGACCACCAGCATTGTCCGCCCGGTCCCGTCCCGGCCGACGGCGGCCGAGTAACCCCGGCTGGCCTCGAACGGCTGACTGTCCACTTCGGTCCAATCCGCTTCCCGGCCCGCCGCGTCCAAAATGGCCCAGTCGGTCGCGTGGGCATGCGCGGCGGGTCCGCCGTCCGCACCGGGGCAGGCTCGCGCGGCGGCCGACAACGCCGTCTTGTCACCGTCCGCTTCGGACGGCTGACCGTCCGATGTGGTCACCACGGATACGCGCAATCGGTTCTGGGTAAGGGTTCCGGTCTTGTCGAAGCAGACCACGTCCAACCGGCCGAGTGCTTCCAGCGCCCGCGGCGTCCGCACGAGCACACCGAACGCGGACAGCCGCCGTGCCGCCGCACGCTGCGCGACGGTGGCGACCAGCGGCAGCCCCTCGGGCACCGCGGCGACCGCGATCGCCACACCCCCGGCGACGGCGCGGCGCAGCGGCCGTCCGCGGACGGCGGACAGCCCGGTCACCAGCGCGCCACCGAGCAGGGTCAGCGGCAGCGCCCGGCGAGTGAGCCGATGCAGCCGGGACTGGATTCCGGCCGCCCCAGGGGTTCGCGCGGCCAGGCTGACCGCGCGCCCGGACACCGTCTGCTCGTCGGTGGCCACGACGATGGCCCGCCCCTCACCGCTGACCACCGTGGTACCGGCGAAAACCAGGCAGCCACGTTCGGCCACCGACGCGCCCGGCGTCGGCTCCAGCTGTTTCGCCACCGGGAGGGATTCCCCGGTCAGCGCGGACTCGTCGACCTCCAGATCGGTGAGAGCGCACAGCCGCGCGTCGGCGGGGACCACGTCACCGGTCCGCACCTCGATCACGTCGCCGGGTTCCAGCGCCCGCGCGTCCGTGGTGACAGTGGCGGACTCCGAGACCACCTTGCGTGCCTTCTGCCGTTCGTCCTCGCGCAACTTGGCCAGTGCGCGCCTGCCGCGGAACTGCTGGGCGCCGCCGACAAACGCGTTGAGCCCCATCGCCGCCGCGACCAGCCCCGCGTCGACCGGCGAACCGACCACCGCCGAGGCCACGGCGCCCAGCGCGAGCACCGGTGTCAGCGGGTCGTCCAGTTCGCGCACGACATCGGTGGCCAGGCCCGCGCCCAGCCGGAGCGGAGCGGCCGCGGGATGCTCCACCACCGCGGTGGCCGCCGTCCGGATGCGGTGCGCCACCGTGTCCAGCGGCGTCGGTGCGGGCAGGTTTTCCCGCAGGCGGCCGGTGACCTCCTCGACGCTCAGTTCGTGCCACGCGATCCTGGGCCTCGCGGCGGGCGGCCGGGTCGTGGCCATCCGCAGCGCCGAGCCCCAGCCCAGCGCGAGACCGCTGATCCCGCCGAGTGCCACCGGGTCCAGCCGGGGCAGCAGCGGCAGCAGCGAGCGGCTTCGCCTGCCGCGGCCGGTCAGCAGGGCGAGCCCGCCGACCACCGCGCTGGCCGTCGCGAGTTCGGTCGCCCGCCTGCCGTTCGCGCGGGCGGCGGCGGCCGCGACCAGGATCCGCCACGCGCCGACGAGGCCACGGCGGACGATCAGGTCCGCGCCCCACAGCACCGGCGTCCGGCCATCGGTGAGCGCGACGCAGACGTCCCCGGCGAGCAGGCCCGCGACCTCGTCCGAGCCCGGCCGGGCATCCGGGGACGGGCGGGCGATCGTGAGCACGACACGGCCTTCGCCGTGCAACCGGGTCGCGAGCCCCGCGAAAGTTTCTTCGTCCTCTGTGGACAGAACATCGTCGGCGAGCGCGGCGAACTCGCCGAGCTCGTCGTCGGCGGTCGTGCCGACGACCACGACGCGCGAGTCGGCCGCGCGGGCGGCTTCGAGCACCGCTTCGGCGTACGGATCCAGCCCGTCCCCGTCGAAGAGCGCGCTCACATGCAGGACCACGGTGTCGACGGCGTCCAGTGCCTTGATCCGATCCGGGTCACGGACGAGGATTCCCTCTCGTGCCAAGGCAAGGCCCATCGCCGAGTGGAACGCCGTGTGCGCGTACCTGGCGGGCATCGGCGACACCGCGAGCGCGGCGTCGGCCGCCTTCCCGAGGTCGCGGGTCAGCACCAGCTCGGCCAGTGTGCCGAGCAGCCCGCCGCTCACCGCGCCACCGGCGTAGTCCTCCACCGGGATCTGCGCGCATCGCGGCTCGGGTGTCACGCCCATGCTCGGCCGATCCGGCGCGCACAGCTCGTCGTGGGCGGCGTCGAAGGCCATCGCCCTGGCGATCGCCTCCGCAAGCTGGCTGGTGCGCAGCACGACGTCCAGCGCCAGCTCGGCGGGCTCCTGGCTCACGCCCCTGGCCGCGGCGTTCGCGGCCGCGCGTGTCAGTTCCGCCGTGTACCAGCCGAAACGCTCGTTCAGCAGCGCTCGCGCCGTGGGGTGTTCCCGGACCGAGCTGACCGCGGCGCGCAGCCATTCATGGGCTCGGCGGGCACGCATCGCCCTGGTGCTCAACGCGATCCCGAGGCCGACGCCGTCCATGGCCAGCGCCAGCACGGCGCTACGCACGCCGGAGACGTCCCCCGGATGCGCGGGCCCGGCTTCCACCGGCTCGGCAGGCGTCAGGCCGTGCCGCCCGGTCCGTTCGGTGATCCATTCGACGACCTCGTCGGCGACGGCGTCCTCGGCCAGATGCGCGACCACACTGCCCAGGCCCGCGTCCCAGTAGGCACCGGCCACCGAGGGATGTCCGGCGACCTTCCTCGCGAGTACCCGGCCCGCGCCCGGCGTCACCTCGTCTTCGGTCTCGTCCGGACGTACTGGTACATGAACGCGGCGGCCCGCCTGCCACACGGGTGACCGGGCCCCACTGGCGTTCTGCGCGACACGTCCCACGCGCACGACGGTGTACGCGAGCGTCTGGACGGTCTCCCCCGCCTTTTTCGCCGAGCGGGCGGCTAGTTCGTCGAAGACCGGCGCGGCGGCAGCGGCCACGCGGGTGGCGAGAACGGGTCCCGTCAACGCCGCGACCATGCCGAGCCGAGCACCTTGGCGCAACCCCGTCACGAAACTGCTCACGCGACCGGCGTTCCCCCGGAAGGACCCCTCGAAACCTCGGCACGCCCGAACCGGTGATTGAGCCGCGCGGGTGGCTCACCAACCGGCCCTCCAGGTACGCGAGCCGACGCTCCGGGGACGCGAGTTCGCCGTCCAGGTACCCGAGGTTTGACCTTCGGGGAAACGGCAATAACCGAGGGTATGAGGACACCGCTGCGCGCGCTCGCCCTGGTCTGCACCCTCAAGCCCTCACCCGCGCCGTCGAGCAGCCAGCTCATCGCCCAGCAGCTGTTGGACCGGCTCGCGGAGCAGGGCGCGCCGGGAGAGTCCATTCGCGTGGTCGACCACAACGTCCGGCCCGGGGTGGAGGCCGACATGGGCGAGGGCGACGCCTGGCCCGAGCTGCGCCGCGAGATCGCCGCCGCCGACATCCTGGTGCTGTGCACCCCGACCTGGCTCGGGCACGCCTCCAGCGTCGCCCAGCGGGTGCTGGAGCGTCTCGACGCCGAGTTGTCCGAGACCGACGACGAAGGCAGGCCCGCGATGTTCGGCAAGGTCGCGCTCGTCGCCGCCGTCGGGAACGAGGACGGCGCGCACAAGATCATCGCCGACCTGTTCCAGGCACTCGACGACGTCGGGTTCACCATCCCGGCGCAGGGTGCCAGCTACTGGAACGGCGAGGCCATGAAGCCCGGTGACTACCAGGATCTCGACGAAACCCCGGACGCCGTCATCTCCGCCAACTCCACCGCGGCCCGCAACGCCGTCCACCTCGCCCGGCTGCTGCGGGAGCACCCCTATCCGCCGCCGTGATCCCCGCGTCCATCCTCAGAGGACAGTCGGACGCGCTGGGGCACCACCACGCAATTCGGTCCTCGACCGATCGGTGTCCACAGAGGACACTGGTTGCGGTCAGCGTGCGCGGTCGTAGACCACGGCGGTTTCGCCGAGTTTTCCGGTCTCCTGGTACTCGAGTGTCCACTTCGTACCCGGCAGGCCGTCCTCGAACAGCCGATCCCCTCCCCCGGCGATCTCCGGGCAGATCAGGAGGTACAGCCGGTCGAGCAGATCCGCCGCGAGCAGCGCCTTGATGACGCTCGTGCTGCTGTTGACGAGAATGTCCCCCGTGCCGGTGGCCCTGAGGTCCGCGACGACGTCCGCGACCGGGGCGTTCACGATCCGGGTGCGCTCCCACGGGGCCTCGGTCAGCGTCGTCGACAGGACCACCTTTTCCGTTTCCACCAACCACTTCGCGTATCCGCGGTCACGCGGGTCGGCGTTCTCGTCCTCGGCGACGGACGGCCAGAACCCCAGGAAGCCCTCGGCGTTGAGTCTGCCGAGCAACGCCGTCGTCGCGTTTTCGCGCATGCGGGTCATGTGGTCGCGTGCGATGTCGGTGGTCGCGTACGGGATGATCGCGCTGAGATCGCCGGGCCCGCCGGGGCCGTTGTAGCGTCCGTCCAGGGTGAGGCTGAGGTTCGCGGTCACCTTGCGGGCGTTCGGGTTCGTCATGATCGTGCTTCCTTTTCTTTCGCTTGTACTGCTTGGGTTGTGTGCGGGAACGCGCCGACGGCGCCGGCGAGCTTGTCGAGCACCTGGGCCCAGCCGGTTTCGATCCCCGCGATGGCGGGGACGGCCCCGACGGTCGTCTCGGTGATGCGCAGGCCGAGCCGCAGCCGGGTGCCGCCCTCGGCCGCGGCGAGCGCCAGGTCGTAGTGGCCGGTGAACGCGACCGCGCCGGCCGCGTCGAGCACCGAAAGGTCGAACACGAGGTGCCGCGGTTCCTTCGCGGCGCGAACGGTGCCCTCGGAGGGGTACCGGTGCCCCTCGGCGTCGCCGTACTCCAGCACGACGCGACCGCCCGCCCGGGGCTCGAGAACGCAGTCGGTGACGGTCATCGACGGCGGCACCCACCAGGACGCCAGCAGGTCCGGGTCGGTCCAATGCCGCCAGACGACGTCGCGGGGCGCGGCCAGCACGCGTTCGAACAAGAAGGCGCGCCCGTCCGCCCAGCGCTCCCGGTCCGCGATCGCGGTCTCCGCTTCGATGGCGGCGCGATAGCGCGCGATGACGTCTCGCTCGTCCTCGTGCGCTCCGGCCGTCTCGGCCAGTTCCCGCAGTCGGCGCGCGAGGGCCCTCAGTGGCGCGGTTTCCACCGCGTAGACACGGCGTTGCCCGAGCGGGAAGACCGTCACGAGGCCAACCCGGGCGAGGGTCTGGAGATGCTTCGTGGTCTGCGGCTGCCGCAGGCCGGTCAGCTCGGCCAGTTCGCCGACAGACCGGGGCCGCTCGGCGAGCAACTCGACGAGACGCCACCGTGCGGCGTCTCCCAGTGCCGATGCGATCCCGTCCATGGCGCAAAGTATTCACTGAGCAGAATATTCTTGTCAAGGAATATCTTGAACCATGGCTGTGACCTGGGGTTATCCGGTCTGGGAGCGACGCTCATAGCGGGAGCGGGCGAGGTCGTACGCCGTGCGCAGCAGCTCACGCACCGCGGTCCCGGTCCGCGGCCCCGGATTCACCACCGCGAGCCAGCCGACGGTGCCGTAGACCGGGTGGGCGATGACGGTGTCGGTGACACTCGCGTCCGCGTCGTCGACCGTGTCGCGCGGGGCGTGCCGGGTCCATTCGCGGAAGGCGTCCTTCCCGGCGGCGATGTTGACACGGAAGGTGTCCGGACGCTCCAGCCGCGACCGCTCGTCGCCGGGGTAGTTCTTGGTCACGATCGTGGCGAAGGGCTGCGTCTTCGGCACGACGCCGTCGGGCGCGTAGTAGAAGAACGTGTCGCCCCAGCTGATCTCCGGCGAGCCGTCACCGGGTAGCGGGCTGAGGGTCAGCACTCCGTCGAGGCTGTCGAGGAAACGGATGATCTCTTCGGTCGTCATGTGCTCCAGCGTCACATTAAAGTGCTTGTGGAGACTTTGCCGAGGAAGTCGAGGGACATCGGGGTGACAACTCTCAACTCGCCGGTTCTGCGCACGGCAGCCGTCGCACGGGCCGCCGGGTACTCCGCGCAGCAGGTGCGCAACCTCGAACGCGCCGGGGTGCTGCCACCCGCCGAGCGGACCGGCTCGGGCTACCGCGCCTACGGGGAGATCCACCTGCGGTCGGCGCTGGCCTACCGGGCCCTCGCGGCGGGTGTGGGTCCGGTGGAAGCCAAACGCATCGTCCGCGCCGTACACGAACGCCCGGTTTCGGAGGCGCTCGCAATGCTCGACGCGGCGCACGCGCGGCTCGATCGGGAACGGGCGGAACTCCGGGAAGCCGAAGCGGCGGCCAAGGCGATCTCCGCCGAGCCGATCGCCGACGTGCGTCCCTCCGACTCGATGAGCGTGTCCGAACTCGCCACCGCCCTCGCGATCCGCCCGTCGACCCTGCGCCACTGGGACGCTGAGGGCCTTGTCGTGCCGGACCGGGTCACGCCCCGCGAAACCCGGCGGTACTCCCCCGCCCAGGTCCGCGACGCCCGGCTCGTCCACCAGCTGCGCGGCGCCGGATACGGCGTCACCGCGCTACGCACCCTCATGCCGCAACTGCGTCGCGGCAAACGCGCCGAAGACCTCACTGCCGCGCTCGCCTCCCGGGCCGCGAACATCACCTCCCGCTCCCGCGCGCTCCTCGACGGCACCGCCGAACTCGCCGCGGTCCTTTCCCGCATCCGGGACGAGCGACAGGACTCCGATTATCCTTGTCCTGTAACGGTTTCATGGAGAAGTTGACGGCCCGGTGAACATCCGCTGAAGGTCGGTCACGCGCGGGACCGGTCACCGCGCGCGGGCAGTAGATTGTCTCCCTCCAGGGGGGTGGCAGTGGAAGATTTCCCGTTCGGCGCCTTGATTTCGATCGTCGGCGTGGTGGTTCCGGTCGTAGCGTTCCTGTGGGAGTTCGTGCTGCGGGGGCGCAAGCGGCTCGGGTACCGGGTGCAGATGGACACCACCGTGACCGGCGAGATCTCCGCCGAGCACGTCGGCGCACTGGAGCTGGTGCACCGGGAAACCGCCCGGTCGCTGGTCAATCCGTCGTTCGTGCTGCTGCGCATCGAAAACCACGGCACAGCCACCATCAAGGAGGCCGACTACCGGAATCCGGAGGCGGTGGCACACGGCGTCCAGATCAGGTTCCCCGGCCGGACGGTCGCCGGGTTCGTGGTGACCGAACTCAGCGACTCGCAGCTGGTCAACAACTTCGGCGAGAAGTCGGGGCTGACCCGCAAGGCGATCGACGACGCGCGCGGCACGAAGGTCGGCGTCATCGAGCTGCCCAAGGCGCGGTTGAACCGGGACGACCACTACAAGGTCCTCGCCGTCCTGGAGCCGGCGCCCGGCAACGGCCCGCTGACCCCGGAGGAGATGAAGCCCTATCTCGAGGGCAATGCCCTCCTCGGCGGCCGGGTGGTCAAGACCGAGAGCGGGACCGGGCTCTCCCGGCGGACGCTGGCACTGCTCGTCTTCCTGGTGGCGATCATCATCGCCCAGTTCGGGGTCTACGTGTTCAACGACCCGTCACCGCTCGACTGTGCCAAGGGGAATCTCACCCTCACCGGTTCCACCGCCTTCGCGCCCGTGCTGGAGGAAGCCACCCGGCAGTACCGGAACAGCTGCGGGGAGGCGAACTTCACGGTGGCGTTCCACGGAAGTACCGAAGGACTGCGCACGCTGAACGAGGCGGGCCGGAAAGCGGGCTCGGGGCCGGACATGCTGAGCTTCACCGACGGCGCCAAGGAGGACGGCTATCCGCAGCTGCTCCCCCGCCCCGTCGCCTTCTCGCTGTTCACGCTCGTCGCCAACAAGCAGACGGGGATCCAGGATCTCAGGGCGGACCAGATCCGGCAGCTCTACGACGGCCGCGTCGGCAACTGGCGGGAGCTCGGCGGCGCCGACCTCCCGGTCCGCCTGATCAGCCGAAACCCGGATTCCGGCACGCGGCGCGCGTTCCAGACGCGCATCCTCGACGGCAAGCGGGAACCCGGCACCAACTCCGACGACTGCCTGAAGGTGGGCCCCGGCGGGCAGCCCGGTCCCGTCCGGTGCGAACGGCCGACCACCGCCGAGCTGCTGAACGCGGTCGCCAGTACGCCCGGCGCCCTCGGGTACGCCGAACTCGGCGGCATCACCGGCCGCGACGACCTCGTCCCGGTCCGCATCGACGGCCATCCGGCCACTTTGGACGGTGCGGTGCACGCCGCCTACCCGTTCTGGGAGACCGAATACGCCTACACCTACGGCGACCCCAAGGCCGGCTCGCTCGCCGCCAGCTTCCTGCGGTACCTGACCAACCAGGTCGGCAAGGACGTCATCCGCTCGTTCGGCAACCGGCCCTGCGCCGAACTGGCGAACCCGGTGCTGTGCCACCCCTGACCGGCACCCCAAGGATCTTCCGGGCATGAAGCACCGACGGCGATGACCTGAACGCCGCACGAACAACCGTTCCAGGCCTCGAATCCGGCGCTCCACAGGCGAGAATCCCTTGGCCAGAAACACTTCTCGCCTTGGGGAGCCCATGAACCGCACCAGCGCCAGACTCGTCGTCGCCCTGCTCGCGACGATCGCCGCCGTCACACTCGGTGCCCTGCCCGCGAACGCCGACGCGGCCATCACCACGCTCACCGCGTCGGCGGACCGCACCCGCATCGACGCGGGCCAGTCCCTCACCGTCTCAGGCACGCTGACCCGGGCCACCGCCGACGGCGCCCAGCCGGTGGCCTCGGCCACTATCGGCATCGCCTACTGCCCGACCCCGTCGTTCTGCGGGGAATTCGTCGCCAAGCCCGTCACCGACGCCGCCGGGCACTACGAGGCCTCGGTGAGCCCCGTCCGATCCGGCAGCTACCGCGCCGACTTCCTGCCCGCCGACGGCACCCTCGCCAAGGCGACCGCGACCACGGCCCAGATCACCGTGCTGCAGCCCGCCTCGATCCCGGAGTTCACCGCCGCCCGCGGCGCGGACGGCAGGATCCCGGCGCACGGCGTCATCGCGTTCCCCCGGTTCACCCCGTCGCCGATCCCGGTCGAAATCCAGTCCTTCTCGGCGAAGACCTGGTGCTGGACGACGGTCGCCACGGCCACCGCGACCTGGGACGGGACGGCCTTCGTCTTCGGTGCCACCGTCGCCCAGCCCGGGTGGGGCCTGTGGCGCGCGCACTACGCGGGCGTGCCGGACCAGTTCAAGGCGGCGACGAGTGACGTGGCCTTCGTGCGCTGACACCGTGTTGGTCCGTGAAGGCCTCCTTACCGGCGCTTGAATCCATACCGCCGCGCGTAGCGCGTCCGTTGAGGGCGGCGGCGGGGGCATGGATGGACGGTAAGGAGGCCTTCACGGCGTGGGGCGGCGTTCGAGCGCGTGGTCGAGATGGGTGATGACCGCCGGGACGTCGGTGCGCTCGGCGCTGCGGATCAGCTCGATGGCGGCGCGGAGAAGGCTCTCGGGCCGCGCGATCAGGCGGGCGAGCACGGCGGCGCGGACGTCGAGCAGTTCGATGGTGGTTTCGCGCTCGGTACCGCTCTGGCCGGCGAGGATGACGGCGTTGCGCCAGGCCTCTTGACGGGCTCTGCGGATGCTGAAGTCGAGAACGCGTTCGTCGGTGCGGCCACCGAGCCGGTCGAGCAGCCACAGATACGGCGAGACGTCGTCGACGGCCTTCTGCACCGCCAGTACCACGCGCGCCAGGATGTCGTTGATCAGGAGAAAATCGCGGCGCAGTGCGTGGATGTCCGCGCCCGGGCAGGTGTCCGCCGCCGCGATCGCCAGATCGAGGTTGATGTGCGCGTTCACGCCGAGCACCAGGTGCCCGACGATGACGGTGTCCGGATCGGACAGCGTCTCGAAGGCCGTCCGCCAGCACCGAGGCCCGCCCCGGTCACGGAGCCAGGCGTCGTGGGCGTCGAAGTAGCGGTTGCCGAACAACGTGTCGAACCGATCCATCCGCGCGCCGTCGTCGAACTGTCCACTGTGGATGGCGGTGCGCACCTCGACGGTCACTTGCCGGTACAACGCCGCGAAGTAGCCGGCGCGGTCGGCCGCCGCGTGCGCGTCGCGCACGATCCCGGCGAGCCCGGCCACCACTTCGTCGATGTTCCGTGCCGTCATGGGACACCTCCGGGAACTCGGCGACGGCCGCAGTGTCCCCGATCGGCCGAGGACCCCTCCCGGACACGGGGAGCGACGCACATCACGTGCCGGAAAGCGCCGCCGGGGAAACAACGAGGCGCGCCGGACGTTGTACCGAGTGCCGGTAGGGAACCAGTCCCCGGGCCTCACCCCTCGCCTTCACGGAATACCGCTCCGGGCGGAGCCGTGTCGCGCCACCCGCCGCGAGGCGACGCCCTACCGGCCCCGAGCCCCCGCTCCTGCTCGCAGGGTCTCCCCCACCCCTTCGCTGGGCGGGAGCGGGCCAATCACCACCGATCGGCTAACCCATGCGTGCGACACGATTTGATCGTGCACTCTCCGTACGCGAGAATCTCGGCTCGTGACAGACCGTGACCAACGTCGGCCCCAGAATCGCCAGGAGACCGTGGCACCACCAGCGCGGCCGATGACGCTGACGGAGGCACTCGCCGACGAGCACCCGCTCATCCGCTATCAGGCCCGGCAGCAGCGCTTGCTCGACGCCGGCGAACGCCCCCTCTCGGCCGAAGCGATGACCTCCGCGGACCTGATGCGCGAGCTGTGGCAGCGCAACCGCGACCGCATCCGCGGTCACCGGATCCTGAGCGCCACGCACCCGCGGCGATAAGACCCGCCACCGACCGGCCCGCTCACGGCCGTCCAGATCCGGTACCGGTACGGCTTGTTGACGTGCCGCGGCGCCTGTGCCTATCGTCACATCTGCATTCCGGAAGGCGCCTTCCGCATAGTGAAACAGCTAGCCCACGTCGGACCGTCAGCCCGGCGGGCCGCGTCCCGGCTCGCCCGCGCGGAAGGATCGAGGCCCCATGCGGATTCCCCATTCCCGGAGCAGGACGGCACGCCGGCTCCGCCCGGAGGACGAGCGGCCACCGGTACGTCAGCAGATCCTCTACGGCCTGCAGCACATCCTTTCCATGTACGGCGGCGTGATCGCGGTCCCGCTGATCATCGGCGGCGCCACCGGCCTGCCGCCCGAGCGGATCGCGCTGCTGGTGACCGCGGCGCTGTTCGTCAGCGGTGCCGCGACGATCCTGCAGACGGTGGGCATCCCGTTCTTCGGCTCACAACTTCCGCTCGTACAAGGAATCTCCTTCGCCAGCGTCGCCACGATGACGGCGATCGCGGCCCGCGGCGGCGGGCTGTCCGCGGTGTTCGGCTCGATCATCGTGGCCAGTCTCATCGGGCTGGTGCTGAGCCCGTTCTTCAGTCAGCTCATCCGGTTCTTCCCGCCGGTGGTCACCGGTTCGATCATCACCGTGATCGGTGTTTCCCTGCTGCCGGTGTCGTTCCGCTGGGCGATGGGCGGCACCGCCACGGCCCCCGACTACGGATCGGTCGGCAACATCGCGCTCGCCGGCGCCACGTTCCTCATCGTCCTGCTCGTCAGCAGGCTCCTGCGGGGCCTGCTGTCCCGGCTGTCGATCCTGCTCGGCATCGTGGCGGGCACCCTGGTCGCCTTCGCCATCGGCAAGACCGACTTCTCCGGCGTCGGGCACGGCCCCGTCGTCGCCCTGCCGCAGGTGCTGCCCTTCGGCGCACCCACGTTCTCGGTTTCCGCGATCGTCTCCATGACCGTCGTCATCCTGGTGACCATGATCGAGACGACCGCCGACATCGTCGCGCTCGGCGAAATCGTCGAAACCGAGGTCGGCCCGCGCCGGGTCGGTGACGGCCTGCGCGCCGACATGCTCTCCTCCGCGGTCGCCCCGCTGTTCGGCAGTTTTCCGTGCACCGCCTTCGCGCAGAACGTCGGACTGGTCGCGCTCACCCGCGTCAAGAGCCGCTACGTCGTCGCCACCGGCGGGCTGATCCTCGTCGTCCTCGGCCTGCTGCCGGTACTCGGCCGCGTGGCCGCCGCGATCCCCCAGCCCGTCCTCGGCGGCGCCGGGATCGTCCTGTTCGGCATGGTCGCCGCCAGCGGCATCCGCACCCTCGCCAAGGTCGACTACGACAACAACCTCAACCTCGTCATCGTCGCCGCGGCACTCGGCTTCGGCATCATCCCGATCGCCGTTCCCGGGTTCTGGTCCCATTTCCCCGGCTGGTTCGCCACCATCATGGACTCCGGGATCAGCTCCGCCAGCGTCGTCGCCGTCGTGCTCAACCTCGCCTTCAACGAAACCAGGGCGCTGCGCCGATCCGGACCGTCCACAGTGGCCGCGGCGCCGAGCCCCGGCACCGTCACGCGCCCGGATTCCCCGGACGGCGTAACGGAAACCGGCTGATCAGGCTTCCTGACGCGGCCCGAAGGCCACGATCGGCAGCTGCGAAACCAGGCCGCGCCGCGCGGCGTCACTGCCGTCGTAAGGACGACCCACCAGTTTGCCGAGCAGCGGACGCAGTATCGGCCGGATCCACCGGTTGCGCCGCTCGTAGGCGGTCATCACGGCGAACGCCTCCTCCTCGTCGAGGACACGGTGCCGTGGTGTGAACCGCCGCCTGCCGACGACGACCTCGAGCGGCGGGCTCGCCCGGATGTTGCGGTACCAGTCGGCGCCGGGGCCGAGCCCGGCGACGACCATGACCTCACCGGAGGCCGGAGCCGAGCCGATCACCTCCAGCACGGTGCGGTACCGGCGGCCGGACCGGCGCCCGGTGTGGGTCAGGCACAGGAACCGGCTCCCCAGCAGCCAGCCGAGCCCTCGGTCGTAAAGCCGCAGCGGTGCCCGGAAGACCGCCCGCAGGACGGGGCCGGGCTGGGTTTTCGTCACGGGTGTGTCCTTCCGTCGATGCCGGGCGAGGTGGTCCACCACCCGGGAGATCCGCTGTCGCGCAACCGGTTGATCAGCTCCGTCGGCTTGCCCGCCACCGCGGCGGTGACCAGGCGGTCGAGACCCGGCAGCCGCGAGGCTCGCATCGCGAGCCTGCGGACGTGCAGGGACAACCGCGAGGCGGGGACGAACCAGCGCGCGGTGGATCGGGCGTCCCGCTGGGTGCGTTCCACGACCGGACGCCACATCCGCTCGTAGCCGGCGAGCCCCGCTTCCACGGACGAGGCGCGGGCCAGCCGGTCGGCCAGGACGAAGGCACCCGCGATCGCGAGCGAAGCCCCTTGCCCCGCAAGCAGGGACACCGCGTAGGCCGCGTCGCCGAGGAGCACCACGCGATCCCGGCTCCACCGGGGCAGCACGATCTGCGCGACCTGGTCGTAGTACACCTCGGCCGGGGGCGGGCAGCGGTCGAGTGCGCCCGGCACGACCCAGCCCAGCGAGCCGTACCCGGCCCGCAGCGCGGCGCGCGCGTCCACGGGAAGCGCGGCATCCCAGGTGCGATGGACGGCGAACGCGGCGACCTCGCCATCGCGCAGACCGTAGAACCCCATCTGCGCGCCGACCGTTTCGGTCAGGCAGAAGCGATCCCCGACGGCGGCGTGGATCTCCGGGTCACGGAAGCGGAACGCGGCGGTGTGGAAGCCGAGGTGGCGCAGGAACTCCGGCTCGGGACCGAAACACCGGCGCCGAACGGCCGAGTGGACGCCGTCGGCTCCCACCAGCAGATCGGCCTCGACCACCTCGCCGCCGTCGAGCATGCACCGCACTCCGTCGCGAGTCGTGTCGATCCCGGTGAGGGACGTACCGAACCGCAGCTCGACCCCCGCGGGAAGCGCATCCCGCAGCGCGCATTCGAGATCCGGCCGCATGACGCTCAAAAGCCGTCCCGCCAACGGACCGGCGAACTGGGCGAGCCGCAACCCCGCGCGACGGCGGCCTGATCCGTCGACGAACGCCGCCTCCTCGACGTAGTAGGCGCGGGCCTGGATCGCGGGCAGCACCCCCATTTCCTCCGCCGCGTCGTACCCGGGACCGAAGAAGTCGATCATGTAGCCCTGCGCTCGTGGCCCGGCCGCCTTCTCCAGCACCACGACCTCGGCCCCGAGCGCGGCCAGCCGGTTCGCGCACGCGAGGCCCGCGATCCCCGCGCCGCAGATCACCACCTTCATCCGTCGCCTCCTCTCCGCCTCAGCCGCGCTCGACGAGGCGGCGCAACACCGGCGCGACCGCGGCGGCGGTGATGCCGGGGTTCAGTGCCCGGTGCAGCAGCACGCCGTCGATCGCGGCGGCCAGTACCGCGGCCGTCTCCGCGGGCGCCGGGATCCCGCGCGCGCCCAGCCACTCGGCGAGCCGCTCCCGGAAACCGGCGACGACCTCGCTGATCGCGTCCCGCAGTTGCCCGTCGCGGGTGGCCGCCAGGTACGCCTCCATGAACAGCACCGACAGCGGATCATTGCCGTCGTAAGGCTCGAGCGCGGCGAGCATGGCCTCCAGCAAGTCGCCCGGGCTTCGCACGGCCGCGAGCGACGACGTCGTTTCGTCGAGCAATCCACGCATCTGCGCCACCACGGCTTCGACGAGCAACGCCCGCAACGACGGGAAGTGGTAGTGCACCACGCTCGGGGTCACCCCGGCGCGTTCCGCCAGTACCCGGGTGCTGACGGCGGACCAGCCCCGTTCCGGGATGAGCTCGACCGCGGCCCGCATCAGCCGCTGCCGCACTTCCCGGCCGCGAGCGGCCGCCGCGTTCGTCATCCGCCACGCCTCCTGGTAGGGCAGTCGTCCTGTACGACCGCCCTACCAGGGTTGCAGACAACTATTGATTGATGCAACAGTTGTCCGGTGCCGATTCCTGCCACCCCGCGAGCCGCGCCGCGCGACATGTCTGTCCACAGTAGATTTTCCGGCACGATGTCCGGAATGCTCCGTTGACGAGGGTGAGCGGCTCTTGCACGTCGTTCAGGACGCCCACCACATCGCGGATGAGCGAGCGGTCCCGCGCGACAACGCCTAAGTTCATCTCATGACGTACGGGGGTCCAGGACCGAACCATCCGCAGCAGCCCGCCTGGCAGCAGCAGCCGGGCCCGCAGCCGCACGGCATGCCACCACAAGGCATGCCACCGCGGGGAAGGCCGCACTGGCAGCCGCATCCACCCCAGCGCGCACCCGAGCAGGCACCGCTGACGCTGCCCGGCTGGGGTGCCGTCCCGGCACTGCTCGGCGTGGTGCTCGCCGCGGTCGGCCTGTTCGCGCTCAAGTGGGCCGGGGACGCGACCTTCGCCGATCTCAACGAATCGATCCGGCACGCCACGGGCGCCACGAGCGACCTCACCGGCAACGGCCGGTGGATCAGGATCTACTTTCCCCAGGGTGTCATCATCGCGCTGGCACTGGCCGCGATTCCTCCGGCGCTGTGGTCACTCGGCTCCCTCCGCTCGGCGAAAAGCGTCCAGCGCCGCGGCGGGCTCACGAGGAAGAGCCTCCAGGAGGGCCGGACCGGGCCGACCCGGGCGGTGATCTCCGTCCTCGCCGGCCTCTGCCTGCTCTACCACGTGATCAGCCTGCTCGTCCTGACCGACGGCGGCGAGTACCTCGGCAAGCTCGGCCCCGGTCCGTGGCTGCTGCTGGCCGGGACCGCGCTGTCCGTCGCGGGTGCCGTGATCGGCCCGCGTGTTCGCCGGTAGCCCCGCTACGCGCGGCCGGTGAGGGCCCCGGCGGCGTGGGCCAGCGTGGTGGGCCAGGAGTCGACGATGCGGTTGCGCGCCCACCGCAGCGACACCCCGGTCGCGAGCACCAGGTACGGCCCGGCACCCCAGCGCGTCGCGACGACCGCGCCGGTCCGGTCCGGTTCCCCGTCGGCGGGCGCGCCGCCCGGCAGGAAGTCGATCGTGAACCCGCTCCCCGCCCCGGAAAGATCGTCCTTCAGCCCGGCCGACGCCGCGGTGTAGCGGCGCAGCCCCGCCCGCACGGTGGCGTCCTCCGACATCGGCGCGGCGGGGTGGGCACTGTTGTAGGCAGCCAAAGTTTCGTAGCACGGCACGGTCATGATCCATACCGTATCCGGCATACCGCCCACCCGCCCCCGGCGTTAACCACCCGGTTACGAATCGCACAGCCCCCTCACAGCAACCCGCCCGGATCGCCCACCGCCGCCGGAGGAACTCCAAAAAGTGTAGTCACCGCTTGAAGTCGTCTCCTTTCGGGTAGTTACCATGGTATGCCTGCCTTTGCCAGCTCCCGACACGCCGCCGCTTCCCAGCCCCAGCCGCGCGGAACCCGCGTCACCGCCTTCAGCGCCCCATAGCGAGCACCCAAGTAGTCCACAAAGGACACACCGGGTCATCGCGCCTAAGCCCGCGTCCCGAACGACGCGTTGCGGACGATCAACGTCTCCAACGCGTCGTTCGGGACATCGCCATTCACGACCCCGCCGACCAGCGCAGCCGTCTCTTAATGCCACTGTTATCCCGCGTGGCACTTTTCACGGGCTGTCAAGGTGTTTTTCCCGTCCATCATGGGACACAGCGGATGAAATCATTTCGTGATTGGTCGTTTCGGAGCACAAGCAACACCGTGACCAGCACGTACGATGAATGACTGGCTGCACGAAAAGCCATCCCCGCATTCGACCGCATCGACTCATGAGGGGTGGAAATGCTTGTGTCTCGCGCAAAAACCCGCTTCGCGGCCCTGCTCGGCGCCGTGGTGCTGGTCCTCGGCGGCACAACCGGGGCCGCCGCGGAATCGCCCGGTCACCGGTTCGGCGACTGGCCAAGCTGGCAGGGCGATCCCTCGGGATCGCGGTTCAACGCGGCCGAACACCACATCACCCGGCACACCGCGGGCAGGCTCGGCGTCAAATGGGCCTTCGCCTATCCGAAGACGTTCTTCCCCGCCAAGAGCCAGCCCGCGGTCGTCGGCGACGGCGTCTACTTCGGCGGTCCCGACGGCAAGTTCTACGCGGTCGACGCCGAAACCGGTGCCACCCGGTGGAGTTTCGACCTCGGCACGGTCGACAAGGGCGGCGTCGTCATCGACGGGCCGTCCGTGGCACGGGGCAAGGTGTTCTTCGGCGACAGCCGCGGCTACCTGTACGCGCTGGAGCAACGGACCGGAAAGCTGGTGTGGGCCAAGCAGACCGAACCGCACCCCGCCGGAATGCACACCAGCTCCCCGCTCTACCACGACGGGCACGTCTACGTCGGCTCGTCGAGCGGCGAGATGCTCAACCCCGACGTCAAGTACCCGTGCTGCACGTTCCGCGGCCACATCGACTCGTTCGACGCCGAGACCGGGGATCTGACCTGGCGCTACTACACGGTCCCCGAGCCGAAGGCCGTCGGCACCTGGCCCAGCGGGGCGACCCGGTACGAGCCGTCCGGTGCCGGGGTGTGGAGCTCGCCGGTGGTCGACGAGCGCACCGGCACCCTGTACGTCGGCACCGGACAGCTCTACTCCGGCACCACCGGGGACTTCGACACCCTGCTGGCACTCGACTCGCGCACCGGCGCGGTGCGCTGGAAGCAGCAGGTGACCAAGGCCGACACCTGGCGGCTGCTGTGCGGCAAACCCGACAACGAGGGGTACTGCCCCGGCCAGAAGGACGGCACCGCACTGGATTACGACATCGGCGCGACGCCGACGCTGTTCCGGTCGGGCGGGCGCACGATGGTCGGCGTCGGCCAGAAGAGCGGTGTCTTCCACGTGTTCGACGCGCGCACCGGCGAGGTTTCGTGGCGCCGCCAGCTGTCCGAGCCGATGCCCGGCGGCGGCCTGTCCGGCATCCAGTGGGGTACCAGCTTCGACGGCCACAACCTTTACGTGGCAACGAACTGGGCCAATCCGGGCACCCTGTTCGCGCTCGATCCCGAGGACGGCGACATCGTGTGGCAGACCCCGAGTCCCGCCGACGGCTGCACCACCGGCGGCGCGGCCCAGTTCCCTGCCGTGTGCAAACGGGCGCACACCCCGGCCGTGACGAGCAGTCCCGGTCTGGTGTACGAGGGCAGCGTCGACGGCAAGATGCGCGTCTACGACTCGCGGACCGGCGCTGTGCTGTGGACCTTCGACACCATCCGCGACTTCGCCGGGGTCAACGGCCTGACCGGGCACGGCAGCGCGATCTCCGGCAACGGTGGCGCGGTGGTCAGCCACGGCACGCTCTACGTCCAGTCGGGCTACTGGCCCGCCTACCCGAGTGACCACGGAAACGTCCTGCTCGCGTTCGGGCTCTGACGCCCGGCCTCCGCCAAGGAGCTTCCGATGAGAACCCCGACCCACCGGCGCTTCACCCGCGCCGCACTGGTGTGCGTCCTGGCCGTCTCGCCGATCACCGCGGCCGGTTCGGCCCAAGCAGGCGAGAAGACGGTCACCGTCACCGAAGGCACCAACCTCGCCGTGACGGTGTCCCCGCGGGACGGCACGCTCGTGTTCGACCTCCAGGGACAGTTGTTCTCCGTGCCGCGCGAGGGAGGCACCGCCACCCCGGTCGGCGACGACCTGCTCGACCCGTTCTGGCCGGTTTTCTCCCCCGACGGCAAGGAAATCGCCCTCCAGTCCTACGCCGACGGCATGTTCCACATCACCGTGATCACCCCGGACGGCCGGACGTCGCGGCAGCTCACGTACGGCGAGCACGACGACCTCCAGCCCGCGTGGTCCCCCGACGGCACGAAGATCGCGTTCAGCTCGGACCGGGCGGGCGCGGCCGACATCTGGACCGTCGACGTGCGTACCGGCGAAACCCGGCAGATCACCAAAGGCATGACGCAGAAGTCCCAGCCGACCTGGGCCCCGGACGGCAAGAGCATCGCCTACGTCCAGGGCACCGGCATCGAGAGCATCGACCTGGCCACCGGCGCCGTGCGCGCCGTGGTCCCGCCGGGCAGATCGTTCCTCGGGGCGCCGTCCTGGTCCCCGGACGGACGCACGCTCGCCTTCCTGCGCACCGGCAAGGAGGGCAGGACGCTCATGGTCTCCGAGTCCGGCACCGTACGTCAGGTGGGGACTTACACCGACGTGTTCCCGTTTCCCGCGCGCTGGCTTTCCGCGCACGAGCTGATCTACGGCGCCAACGGCAAGATCGCCGTCTCCGACACCGCGACCGGCGCCGGCCGGGCCGTGCCGTTCTCGGCCACCTTCACCGTCAGCCGGGACGAGTACGCCCGGAAGACCCATGACTTCGACACGCGGCAGCCTCGGCCGGTGCGCGGCATCGCGGGTCCGGCGCTGTCCCCGGACGGTCGGTCGGTGGCTTTCAAGGCGCTCAACGACCTGTGGCTGCTGCCGATCGACGGCAAGCCACGGCGGCTGACCCACGACCAGTTCTCCGAATGGGATCCGGTCTGGTCGCCCGACGGCGGGCGCATCGCGTACGCCTCCGACAAAGCGGGCACCGAAGACCTGTACGTGCTGGACGTGGCAGGGGGCGGCGAAAAGCGGGTCACCTCGCTGCCCGGCGCCGAGGTTTCCCCCGCCTGGTCCCTCGACGGGAAGAAACTGGCGTTCGAGGACCAGGACGGCCTTCTGTCCACTGTGGACCTGGCGAGCGGCGCGGTGACCAAGGTGCTGGGACCGCTGAACACGCCCGGCAGGCTGAGCTGGTCCCCGGACGGCCGGTTCCTCACGCTGACCGTGTCCGCCGGGCAGCGCAACCAGATCCTGCTCGTGGACGTGGCCGCGGGCACGACGAGGACGATCGAGCCCTCGCCGTACGGCTCGGTGTCCACCCGCGGTGACGACGGCCCGCTCTGGTCGCCGGACGGGCACTGGCTCGCGTTCTCCCAGGACAGCACGATCCACCTGCTTCCGGTCGACGCCACGGGCACCCCGACCGGGCCCGCGCGGCGCATCACCGACGAGGCCAGCGACGCGCCGAGCTGGAGCGGCGACTCGAAGACGGTGCTGTACCTGCACAACGGCACTCTCCGGCTGACCACAGTGGACGGAGAATCCACCCGGGACATCCCGCTCGACCTCACCTTCACCCAGGACAAGCCGGACTCCCGCCTGGTGATACACGCCGGGCGGCTGTGGGACGGCCGTCATCGCGAACCCCGCACCGACGTCGACATCATCGTGGTGGGCAACCGCATCAGGCGGATCGAGCCGCATCGGGAGGACCGGCAGCGCGCGGGCTGGCAGTTCATCGACGCGAGCGAGCAGACGGTCACCCCCGGGCTCGTGGACATGCACAACCACCAGGAGATGCGGTCGAGGTTCTTCGGCGACCGGCAGGGCAGGCTGCTGCTGTCCTACGGGATCACGACCACCCGCTCCACCGGCGACCCCGTCTACCGGGCGCTGGAGGACCGCGAGGCACTCACCTCCGGCGACCGGATCGGGCCGCGGTTCTTCATGACCGGCGAAATGCTGGAGGGGTCCCGGGTCAGCTGGGAGTTCGCCAGGCCGGTCCGCGACGAACGGCAGCTCGCGCTGGAGATGTCCCGCGTCCGCGCCCTCGGCTACGACCTGGTGAAGACCTACCAGCGCTTCCGGAACGACTGGCAGACCGAGGTCACCGAGCAGGCACACGAGATCGGCATTCCCACCACGTCGCACTACCTCTACCCCGCCATCGCCCACGGCGTCGACATGAAGGAGCACCTCGCGGGGCCGTCGCGCTGGGGATTCGGCTTCTCACACGAAGGTTCCCTCGGCGGGGCGTACGACGACGTCATCCAGCTGGCGGCACAGGGCAAGATGCCGTTCAGCACCACGCTGTTCAGCTCCAGCTCGCTGCTCGCCGACGACCCGGCCATGGTCACCGACCCCCGGCTGAGTGCGCTCTACACCCGCTCGCAGCAGGAGATCCTGCACGCGAAGCTGCTGTGTGCGCAGGGTAAGGGACCGTGCGGTTTCCTCGACGCCGACGCGGCGCGGACCCGCAAGGAGGTCGACCTGATCAAGCGCCTGCTCGCGGCGGGCGGCACCGTGCTCACCGGGACCGACGCGCCGCTCGACACCACGGCCGTGAGCCTGCACCTGAACGTGCGGGCGATGGCCAAGTACGGCGTCGATCCGTTCCAGGTGCTGCAGAGCGCGACTCTGCTGTCCGCCCGGCAGCTCGGGGTCGAACGCGATCTGGGCAGCGTCGAGGAGGGCAAGCTCGCCGATCTCGTGTTCACCGACGGCGACGCGTCCCACGACGTGAACCGGCTCATCGACGTCCGGATGGTGGTGAAGAACGGCAAGCCCTACACGATCGACGACCTGACCGCGCCGTTCCGCACCCCGCCTCATGGTGCTCCCCGGTGACGGCACGACTTTCGGGCCTACAGGCCGGTGCGTCCGGACCACTACCGTGATGTGGTCTAGACCTCTCAAGAGAGGAACCCTGCGATGAAAGTTTCCCGCACCGCCCTCAAACTGGCGGTCCTGACCATCGTGCTCGGCACGGCCTCGGTGTTCACCGCCACCCCCGCCCTCGCACACGGCTCGATGGGCAACCCGATCAGCCGGATCATGCAATGTTTCCAGGAAGGTCCGGAGAACCCGCAGTCCGCCGCGTGCAAGGCCGCCATCGCGGTCGGCGACAGCTGGCCGATCTACGACTGGGACGAGGTCAACATCGGCGACGCCAGCGGACGCAGCCGCGAGATCATCCCGGACGGCAAGCTGTGCAGCGCGGGCCGGGACAAGTACAAGGGGCTGGATCTGGCGCGGGCCGACTGGCCGGCGACGACGCTGCCGAGCAGCGGCCCGTACACCTTCCAGTACCAGCTCACCGCCGCGCACGAGGGCACCTTCGAGCTGTATGTCACCAAACCCGGCTACGATCCGGCCAAACCGCTGAAGTGGTCCGACCTCGAAGACAAGCCGTTCTACCAGCAGGACAACCCGCCCATCGCCGGAAACGCCTATCAGCTCCGCGCGAACCTGCCGGGCGGGCGCACCGGCCGCCACCTGATCTACTCGATCTGGCAGCGGCACTGGCCGGACTCGGGCGAGGCCTTCTACTCCTGCTCGGACGTGCTGTTCCGCTGAGCCCGCGGCACACCCGGGCCAGGCCCGCACGAAGAGGAACCGCGGTCCACCACCGATGATGGACCGCGGTTCCGCTGGTCACCGGGACGGCAGGCGGGGGCTCGGGCACCGGCCGCCCCGGCATGTCCGGAGCGCGTCAGACGTCGAGCGCGCCAAGATTGACCAGGCGGCCACCCGTACACGTGAGCCGGACGGGGTACGTGCCCACCGCGCGCAGCGTGCTGCTCTTGACCCGCTGGCCGTTCGAGCAGTCGATGTACACCTGGATGGCACCGGACGTCACCCGGCAGCTGAAGTCGACAACGGTGAACGGTGCCACGCTGACGAAGTTGCAGCTGAAGACGGCAGCGGCGGCCGTGTTCCCGCCCTGCGGGCTCGCGATCCGCTCGCTCACGACCTGCGCGGTACCGGCGCCCGCGGGCGCCGCGGAGGCCACGGCGGGTGCGACGAAGAGCGCCGCGATCGCGAAGGCCAGCAGGAGCACGGGTTTCATCGCCGCCGCGGCGAGCGAACCGGATCCGCTGAGTGGTCGACGCATGATGATCCTCCTCGGGGATTTCAGTAAGGGCTTTCTTGCCGTGGCGACATCGTTTCAGGAGGTCGGCGCGGAAATATACGTGATTCCGCGTGAAAACGGCCGGTCACGACCAAGATCGATTCATCATTTTCCCGGGTTCAGCGCGAGTTAAGCCGGGCTGGGTACCCTCGCCGCGGACACCAGCACACGCAGGTGGCGACGAGGGGGCCGAGGGATGAAAGGCCTGTTCAAGTCGTTGTGGGACAGCGCGGACGGCAACGCGCGCCGGGCGGTCGACATCTACGTCGACCAGCTCCCCGATTTCCGTTCGGCGGCGGAGAATCCGCATGCGCGAGCCTCGATGCTGGAATTCGCGGTACTGCTCAGACGACGTGAAGCCGAGCTCGCGGGTGATGGTGCGCCATTCACCGACAACGATTTGAGAATGTTGGCCGCGTTCGGCGAGGAGCGCGGTGCGCAGGGAGTCTCACTGCCTTCGGGGCGACGCGTTCTCGATCTGCACGACGTTCTCACTCTCCGGGAAATCCACGAAGCGGCGGGCTTGAACCAGGCCGACCAGGTGACGCGGCTGATCGGCTGGCTTCCCGCCAATGCCCTGGCCGGGAAAAGTGCCTACACCCAGGGCTTCCTGAACGGGCGGAAACGGCTGATCCCCTTCGTCGAACGTGTTCGGGATCTTGCCGCGACACTGCTCGCAGACGAATTCGTGGCACCCGGCCTCACGGAAAGCCTCGGCATGAGGACGTCCGAGAAGTATCTGATCACCGTCGTGCGGGTTTCCGGCTCCCCGCTACCGGCCGCCCAGCGACGGGAAGAGATCGTCGGCGCGTTGCTGAAGCACTGCCGGGTGCCGATGATCTGGCGCGAATCCGATGAGCTGGTGGCCCTGCTCCCCGGCGACAACGCCGAAGCGGCGGAGGAACGCGCGATCCGCCTCGTCGGCGACTTCGCGCGGTTGATCGAGCGGCCGTGCGCGACGGGAGCGGCCTCGGGAAATGTCCGGGCGCTGGGCGACACGTTCGCGCTGGCGCGCCGGATCAGCCGGGTGGCACCGCTCGAAACCGTGCCAAGTCACCTGTGTTCCCTGGCCGACGTCTTCGTCGAACTCGGCGTCGCACACCTGCCGCCGGTCGACGACTGGTTGCGGGAATTCGCGCGGCGGCTGACCAGCGGGCCGGATCTGGTGACCACGCTGGACGCCTACTACCGGCACGACATGAACCGGATGAACACCGCGGGCGCGTTGCGTATCCACCCGAGAACCCTGGACTACCGCTTCCACCGGGTCCGCGAACTCGTCGGGCTGGATCCCGGTTCACGTCAAGGTGTCCGCGTCCTCAGCACCGTGGTCACCCACGTACGCGCCGGACGCTGGAGCTGAACTCGCCGCCGGGCGAGCGGAGGTCGGTTCCGGCGGCCCGCACCGCCGGAACCGATCCCCGTTTCTCAGGCCGCGCTCTTCTTCCGGGACTTGCGCTTCCGCGGTGCCTCGGCTTCCTGCGGAGCCGCCTCGGCCTGCTCGAACGCCTCCACGACCTCGGTCGGAATCCGGCCGCGGTCCGACACCGCGTAGCCGTTCTCCACCGCCCAGGCCCGGATGGCGCGAGACCGCTCCCGGTCCACCGGAGCCGAGGGGGCCGCGGCGCTGGCGGACTGGCCGGCGGCCAGCCGCACCTTGCGGCCGCCCACCCGCCGGGCCGCGGACACGTACTGCGCCAACGCGTCCCGCAGATCGTCCGCGTTCTCGTCGGAAAGGTCGATCTCGTAGCTCACACCGTCCAAACCGAACGGCACCGTCTGCTGTGCTTCGCTACCGTCGATGTCGTCCGTAAGCTGGACAAGCACCTTCTGCGCCATCGCTTGTTCTCTCTCGTCGTCATTCAGGAACAACCCGGGTACCGGTCAGTTCCCGGAACATTGCCCTCCCCCATCCGGCGGCATATTACCCGAATGCCGTATCGGCTGTCGCGTCGAGCAAATTCTCTCGATCCTTTTCCGTCGCTCGGCCCCTTCGCCGGGCGTCCACACTGGACCGTGGCGAATGTCGCGGGGCACGCTAACCGGCCACGATCCGGGCGACCGCCTTGGCGATCAGTTCGTCGCGGTCCTCGGCGGAGAAGACGTCCGGCAGGGTGAGCTGTTCGACGATCAGCCAGTTCAGCGCCAGGTAGAGCAGGCGAACGGCGGTGGCGTCGCCGGGCAGACCGGACGCTTCGTGATGGGCGATGTTCGCGTCGATGTCGGCGCGAACCCGTTCGGTCAGCAGCGCGCGCAGTCCGGGGCGCCGGGTCGCCTCCAGCCGCAGTTCCAGCAGAGCGAGATAACCGGCACGGAACTCGGCGATCCTGGCCACGGTGTCCCGCATCACTTCGGTGTAGGCGTGGCGGCTCCGCGCGTTCGCGAGCCGCCGGACAAGTGCGGGATCCTCGGGCCGCAACCGCTGATACACCCGGGTGCCCGCCTGCACGAGCAGATCGTCGCGATTGGCGAAATAGTTCGATGTCGTCCCCACGGGCACCGCCGCCCTGGCATCGACGGCTCGGAGGGTCAGCCCGCGTGCCCCCAGTTCCGCCAGCAGCTCGATGGCGGCGTCGAGCAGGGCGGTCCGGCGTTCGGTGTTCGTGCGCATCAGATTGACACCACTTCAGTTGAAGTACTACGGTTGAACCACTTCACTTAGAGTACTTTACTGGGGGCCCGCTTGCGCAAGCTCGTCTACTACATCGGGATGTCCTTGGACGGCGTCATCGCCGGACCCGAGGGACAGGTCGACTTCTACACCCAGGGCACCGAAGCCGATGCCTCGTACGCGGCATGGGTCAACGAGCGCTATCCCGAAACCGTCCCCACGCCGATGCGGTCCTCGGCCGGGCTCGAGAACGTGCCCGGCAAACGGTTCGACACCGTCCTGATGGGACGGGGCACCTACCAGCTGGTGCTCGACCACGGCCTCACCAGCCCGTACGCCCATCTCCGGCAGTACGTGGTGTCCGGCTCCCTGGGCGAGATCGCCGACCCGGCGGTGACACTGGCCGAGGGCGATCCGATCGCGCTCGCGCGCGAGCTCAAGCAGGAGTCCGGTTTGGACATCTGGCTGTGCGGCGGCGGCAAGCTGGCCGGAGCGCTCCTCCCCGAACTGGACGAGTTGATCGTCAAGAGCTACCCCGTGGTGGCGGGCGCCGGGATCCCCGCGTTCGGCGGCGAGTTCAGCCCGGCCCGGTTCACGCCGGCCCGGCGCGAGTCGTTCGAGAACGGAACCACCATGACGTGGTACAGCAGGCCGTGACGGGCGCCACGACGCGGGCCACCGTGTTCGTCATCGAAGGTAAAGCCCGCCGTTGGCGTCCCAGCAGGCGCCGGTGACCGAGGCGGCATCGGGCGAGGCGAGCAGCGCGACCATCCGCGCGATGAACGCGGGATCACCGAGCTTGCCGACCGGGATGTTCCGCACGAAGCCCTCGATGTTTTCCTCCCCGATGATCGCGCGGACCATCGGACTGTCCAGCGGCCCTGGCGAGACGGCGTTCACCGTGACCCCGCGCGACGCGAGTTCGCGGGCGAACACCTTGGTGGCGGCGATGATCGCGCCCTTGGAGGAGGCGTAGTGCCCGCCGGTCCCGGTGCCGCCGTTCTGCCCTGCCAGCGACGCCATGTTCACGATCCGGCCGTAGCCCTGTGCCGCCAGGTGCGCGCCGAAGACCTGGCAGGCGGTGAACGTGCCGCCGACGTTGACCTTCATGACCGCGTCCAGTTCCTCCGGCGTGATCTCCAGCAACGCCTTGGCCTGGGTGCGGGCCGCGTTGTTCACCAGCACGTGCACCGCGCCGAAGTCCGCCAGCACCCCGGCCAGCAAGGACTCCAGCGCCACGCGTTCGGCGACGTCCACCGCGTATCCCCTGGCGGTGGCGCCCGAGACATCCAGTTCCGCCGCCAGCGCGTCGGCGGCGGCGCCGTCGAGATCGGCGATGGCGACGCGATATCCGTCGGCGTGCAGGCGGCGCACGATCGCCTCGCCGAGCCCGTTGCCGCCGCCGGTGATCACGGCGGTCCGCGCGGTACCCGCGTAGCCCTCGGTCATCCCGTTCTCCCTCCTCAGCCGGGAAGTTCGACGTCTTCGCGCACGGTGAGCGCGCGGCCGATCCTGGCCTCGACCTTCGCGAACCGCCAGAGCTTGACCTCGCCGTCGCCGACCGGTGTGGTACGGAACAGGTCGCACGCGGCCTTCACGGTTTCCTGTGTGTCGACATCGGCCAGCAGGTAGCAGGTCCACGGCCAGCCTTCGGAAGGGCCGACCATGTGCGCGTCGTCGTCCATGTCGCCGATGAAGTCCACGCCCGGCAACGCCTTGATTCCGTCCATCATGGACACGAAGGCCTGCCAGACATGGCCCGCCGTGATGCCGTCGGCGGGCAGGTCGAAGAAGTTCTGGTTGATGCCGATGCAGAACAGCACGCGCAGGGGCGGTGTGCTCACGGTGATTCTCCTCGTGGTGGTCGGTCGGGGCTCAGCGGAAACCGCGCGAAGTGGGCGGAAGTCCCATGAGGACGGCACCCGCCGCGTCGAAGACGGCCGGGCCGAGGAACGCGTGCTGCTTGGGGACCAGTGCGTCGCCTGCCAGCTCCTGCAGCGGGTGCCCGGTGTGGATGGGCGCGGTCCCGGAGATCTCGACCAGGCCGCCCACCACGTCGGAGGAGACCTTGGCCAGATGCGCGGAAGCGAGCCGCAGCAACGCGTTCTGCTCGTCGGTCGCGGTGTTGCCTGCCAGCACGTGCTGCCACACCTCCTCGCTGAGATCGTAGAACCAGGCGCGAGCCGAACGCAGCTCCGCCTCGGCGCGGGCGACGCCGGTGCGGTAGTAGGGCCGGTCGGCGAGCTTCGGCGCGCCGGTGATCCCGGTGTACCCGCCGCCGACCCGTTCGGCGTGATCCAGTGCGGCCCGCGCGACCCCGGCGCCGACCACGGCGAGCACCTGCGAGGCGTAGGCGATCGCCGGATAGTGGTAGAGCGGCTCGTCGACAGCGGGCTCCCCGCCGCGGATGAACGTCCACTCGCGCGGCACCTCCACCCCGCGGACCACGATGTCGAACGAGCCGGTGGCGCGCATGCCCACCACGTCCCAGTCCTGGAGGATCTCGACCTGTTCGGGCCGCAGCACGGCAGTGCGGGGTTTGCCGTCGGACTCCGCGTCGCCGGGCAGCCCGACCCCGATCCGGTCCGCGCCCATGCAGCCGCTGGCGAGCTTCCAGTGCCCGTCGACCAGGAACCCGCGCTCGGTGGGTTCGGCGTGCTGCGTCGGAAAGAGCGCACCGGCGAATACGACGTCCGGTCCGTCGCGGTAGAGCTCGGCCTGGGTGTCCAACGGCAGCGCGGCCAGATAGATCAGCGCGGAGCCGAAGCTGGCGACCCAGCCCGTCGAGCCGTCCACGACGGAGATCCGCTCGATCAGGTCCAGGAACTCGGCAGGTGGGAGCGGGCTGCCGCCGAACCTGGCGGGCGCGGCCGCGCGGTAGACGCCGACCTGTTCGAGCCGCGCGACGAAGTCCTTCGGGACATACCTCAGCTCGTGGAACTCGCGCCGCCGCTCGGCCAGTTCGGCGAGTACGTCGTCGAACCCGGCGTCGCCGGGCACCGGGTCCGGTGCCTTCTCCTGAGTGTGCACCACGCCTCCTCTTCATCGCGTGTCCGGAAGTACGACACCACCAGCCGACCGGCTGGCGCGGCCCCGCCACCCGGCTGGAACCGGCCCGGCATCCGTCGTGCACCGGCGGAAATCACGGGCAGGTGATCGTAGCCGGGCATTAGAGTCGGCCTCCGGTGGGGAAATTCGGCTCGAGCGGAGTAGTGGTGAAGCGGACGATCGTCGTGACGGACCGGGCAGCGGCCCGCTTCCGGAGGCTGCCGTGGTGATCTCCCGGCAGACCGTGCTCGGCCTGGTCGCCGTGCTGGTCGTCGCGGCCGCGATCGTGGCCAGGCTCGTGCTGTGGACGAGTGCGCCCGCCCTGTTCACCATCGCGGGCACGGTCAAGGCCGCCCAGTGCGCCGCCGGCCCGGCCCCCGAGGTGCCGGTGGAGGTCGTCGGCCCGGACGGCACGCTGCTGAGCGTCGGCACCGCCCAGCGGCAGGCCTGTTCGACGCGCTTCTCGGTGCCCGATGTCCCGGCAGGCCAAGGCAGGTACGGCATCCGGATCGAAGGCCTCGGCGACCAGGTGCACTGGAAGGACGAGGACGAGTCCCGTGCGGGCGTCAACATCAACGTGAACGCCTGAAGACCTTACCGGAACTAGATTTCACACTGTCCGAAAAGGACTTCGTAGGGGAAGGAAGGTCGTGATGGGCGCGGGTTCTTCGTGGGAGGACCTCGCGGACGCGAGCGGTGACGAGCCAGCCGGTGAGCGGGTGAAGATCGACCGTGCGCGGGTGTGGCGGATCTTCGCGCCGTACCGGTGGCGGCTCGGCGGTCTGCTGGCACTCATCGCGTTCACGTCCATCCTCGGCATCTTCACCCCGTTCATCGTGCGAGCCATCGTGGACGACGCGCTGGTGAACCGGGACCTCGTCCTGCTGCTCGCCCTCGTCGGCGCGCTGATCGGGTTCGCGGCGGTGGCGGCGGTCGTGCAGGTCGGGGAGATCCTGATCGCGTCGCGGGTCGGCCAGGCGGTGATGCACGACCTGCGCGTGCGCGTCTATCGCCATCTGCACCGGCTTTCCCTGCGGTTCTTCACCTCGTCGCGGACCGGGGAGGTGCAGTCGCGGATCTCCAACGACATCGGCGGCATGCAGTCGCTGGTGACGAACTCCGCGGTGGAGCTGACCAGAAGCGCCGGCGCCGTCTGCGTCTCGCTGGTCGCGATGCTCGTGCTGGACTGGAAACTCGCGTTGTTCTCCTTTCTGGCCCTGCCGTTCTCGATCTGGGTCAACCGGCGCATCGGGATCGCCCGCCAGCGGATCACCACGCGGCAGCAGGAACGGCTCGCCGACATGTCCTCCCTCGTCCAGGAGTCGTTGTCGGTCCAGGGTGTCGTGCTGAGCCGGACGACGGCGCGGTCGGCGCGGCTGGTCGAGCGGTTCACCCGGACGTCGCGGGACGTCGCGCGGCTGGAGGTCCGGTCGCACACCGCGGGACAGTGGGAGTACTCACTGGTGATCCTGCTCGTCTCGGCGATGCCCGCGCTGACCTACCTGCTGGGCGGGATCCTGATGGGCACCGGCGCACCGGTCACGATCGGCACGCTGGTGGCGATGATCGCGTTGCAGGAGGCGCTGATCTGGCCGCTGGAGGAACTGCTGCAACTGGGCGTCCAGTACCGGGCCGCGACCGCGTTGTTCGCGCGGATCTTCGACTACCTGGACCGGGAGCCCGACATCGTGGAGGCGGCGGAACCGGTCGTCGTGGCGCAGCCGGACGTCCGCGGGCACATCCGGCTGAAGGACGTGACCTTCCGCTATGCCGAGGATCTGCCGCCGGTGCTGCGGCGGATCGATCTGGACATCCCCGGCGGCTCGCGGGTGGGCATCGTCGGGACGACCGGCTCCGGGAAGAGCACGCTGGGTTACCTGCTCGCACGACTGTACGATGTGGACTCCGGTGTGGTCACCATCGACGGCGTCGACGTTCGCGACCTCGGCTTCACCTCATTGGCCGGAATGCTCGGTGTCGTCACGCAGGAGCCGTACCTGCTGCACGCCTCCATCGCCGACAACCTCCGGTTCACCAAGGAGAACGCGACCGACGCCGAACTCGTCGCGGCAGCGAAGGTCGCGCAGATCCACGACGTCATAGCCGCCCTGCCGGAGGGTTACGACACCCTGGTCGGCGAACGGGGCCACCGGTTCTCCGGCGGTGAGAAACAACGGCTGGCACTGGCCCGCACCCTCCTCGCCGACCCGCCGATCCTGCTGCTGGACGAGGCCACGAGCGCGCTCGACACGCGCACCGAACGCGCCATCACCGCGGCGCTCGACGCCCGGATGGCCGACCGCACGATCATCACGATCGCCCACCGCCTCTCGACCGTCCGCCACGCCGACCGGATCATCGTGCTCGACCGAGGGGAAATCGCGGAACAAGGCACCCATGAGGAACTCCTCACCCGCGACGGCCGCTACGCCGACCTCGTCGCCGCCAACCACCAGCCCACCGCCTGACCGCATGCGCGCCAATGTGGCGTTTGTCCGTCCACAGTGGACCAGGCATCACGGAGCGGCGGGGAGGGCGTTGGCGTGGTCGGTCCAGGGTGCGCCGATGCCATGGAACAGCGCGACGGCGTTCCTGCGCTGGACCCGGGACTGGCTGTGGTGCCCGTCGCGGCCGTGCAACCGGGCGAGGACGAGCCGGGCCCTCGCCTCACCGAGGCGATGGCCGATCTCGGCGAACCGGGCATGCACGCGGGTGACCTCTTCGATCGCCTGGGCGCGTTCCGAATCGACGCTCGTCAGCACGAGGAGCGCTTGTCCCTCCAGCAGGCGGTAACCGTGCCGCCGGGCGAGCGCGAGCGCGGCCCGCGCATCGCCGGGATCGTTGCGTACCGCGGCGAACCCGATGAGCGCCTTGGCCTCCGCGAAGCGATGAGTGATGGCGCGACCGAGTTCCCGGGCTTCCCGGTAATGGGACGCCGCCTCGGCGCGGTGCCCGAGGAGGTGATGCGCGACGCCGACCGCGATGAGGGCTTCGGCCTCCGCGGCGCGGTCGCGCGCGGCGCGGGCGAGGACTCTGGCGGCGTGGGCCTGGTCGAATGCTTCGTCGTAGTGACCGGCGTCGGCGCGCACAGCGGCGATCTCGGCCCGCGTAGCGGCTTCCGTACCGCGGTCACCGGTCTCCTGGTGCCCCGCCAGCGCGGCGGTGAGGCACCGGGCCGCCTCGTCGAGGTTGCCCAGATCGTGCTGGACGACGCCGAGTTCGGTCATGGCGAGAGCCTGCCCCGACGCGGATCGCAGCTCCCGGTAGAGCGCCAGCGCGTCGGTGTACCAGCCGAGAGCCTCCCGGAGATCGCCTCGGTACAGGTGCACGTTGCCGAGGCTGCAGAGGTTGTTGGCCTGCTTGGTGCGCCGCCCGGTCCGCCGGTTGAGGGTGAGCGAAGCCTGGTGGTGATCGGCGGCGTCGGCCAGGTGCCCCGCTTCGGCGGCGAGGTTGCCGAGGTTCCCGTGCGCGGCGGCCTGCCCGTCGGGCCAGCCGGTGTCCGTGGCCATCGTCAGCGCCTCGATGGAGTACTGCTCGGCGCGTTCGCTGTGGCCCTGGCGATAGTGGACGTCCGCCAGGCTCAGCAGCGCCGTGACCGTTCCCCGCGGGTCGTCGACGGCCTTGGCGATGTCCAGCGCGGCCTCGGCGGCGGTCAGCCAGTCCACGGTATGCATGCGAAGCCAGAAGTAGCCACGCAGCGCGTCGGCGAGCAATCCGGCCGAGGCGACGGGCCGGTGCCGGGCGGCGTCGGTCACCACCGCGAGAAGGTTGGGACGCTCGGCGTCCAGCCACGCGGCCGCTTCGGTGTGCTCGGCGAAGGCCGACCGGACGGCGTCGGCCGCGGGCAGGGTGAGCCGCCGCATCTGCGGGTACAGCGCGTTCGCCGCCTGATCGGTGGTGGCGAGGTACCAGGCGAGAAGCCGATCCGTCGCGGTGTCCGTGTCGTCCTCGCGAACCGCCCGCTCACGGGCGTACAGGCGCAGCAGGTCGTGGCTGTGGTACCGGCCGGGCCGGTGTTCGTCGAGCAGGCGTGTCATGGTGAGTTCGGCGAGGAACCGGCCCGCGTCGGCCTCGCTGACCGCGGCGAGCGCGGCGGCCGTGCCCACGGTGAAGTCGGCGACGGGCGCCGCGCCGAGAAGCCGGAAAAGCCGCTGCGCGTCGTCACCGAGACGCCGGTACGACAGGTCGAACGCCGTGCGTACGGCCAGTTGTTTCTCGTCCGGAACGCTCAGCGCCGTGAGCCTGTCATCGCGCAGTTGTTCCGCGTAGTGGCCGATCGAGAGACCGGGCCGGGTGTGCAGATGCGCGGCGGCGATCCGCAGTGCGAGCGGCAGCCCCGCGCACAGACCGGCCAGTTCGCCGACCGGCCCGGCACGCGCAGGGCCGAGCACCCGGCGCAGCAGGGCTTCGGCCTCGGACGCGGTGAGCAGGCCCAGTGGCAGGCTTCGCGCGCCGTCGCGGGCGACCAGCCCGGACAGCGGTGTACGGCTGGTGATCAGCACGACGCACGTGTTCGAGCCGGGGAGCAACGGGCGGGCCTGCTCCGCGTCGCGTGCGTTGTCCAGCACGACGAGCATGCGCCGGTCGGCAAGAATGCTGCGGTAGAGGGCGGCCGCCTCGTCGACGCTCGTCGGGATCTCGTCGACGGGCACGCCGAGCGCCCGCAGAAAGCGCGTCAGCACCGTGATCGGCCGCGCCGGAACTCCGGCGGAGTAGCCGCGGAGATCCGCGAAGAGTTGTCCGTCGTCGAACCGCTTACGTACCCGGTGTGCCCAGTGCAACGCCAACGCGGTCTTGCCGACGCCGGCCGTGCCCGTGATCACCGAGACGAGCAGCGCGGTCGGCGCTTCACCGGTGTCGGCCAGCAGCCGGTCGAGTTCGGCCAATGCGGGCTCGCGCCCGGTGAAACCCGCGACGTCGGCGGGTAGCTGGACCGGACGGACGAGCGGGACCCGCGCCGGCTCGGGCGCGAGCCGCGGGTCGTCGGACAGCACGGCGCGTTCCAGCTCGCGCAGGGCGGGCCCCGGCTCCAGCCCCAGCTCGGCGACCAACCGCGCGCGGCCGCGACGGTAGGCCTGCAGGGCTTCGGCCCGCCGGCCGCACCGGTACAACGCCAGCATGAGGTGCTGGAGCAGCCGCTCCCGCAACGGATGCCGGACAACCCAGTCCTGCACCTCGTCCACGACCTCGAAATGCCTGCCCAGCCGCAGATCCGCGTCGAGCCGTGCCTCCAGCGCGGTCAGCCTGAGCTGGTCGAGCCGCGTGGCTTCGGCCACCGCGGTTTCGGCAGGCACCTCGGAAAACGCCGGGCCGCGCCACAGTGCCAGCGCCGCGGCCAGCGTCGCCGCCGCGGCCTCGGCACGTCCCTCGGCGAGTTCACGCTGCCCGGATTCGACGAGGCGCTGGAACACTCCCGCGTCCAGTTCGCCGTCGGCGACCGTGAGCCGGTACCCGCGGCCGGTGGTGGCCAGCAGCTCGTGCCCGTCCTCGCCGAGCAGCCGCCGCAAGCGGTTCACGTAGACCTGGACCGTGTTCAACGCGGTCCTCGGCGGGCAGGCGCCCCACAGTTCGTCGACGAGCCGGTCGGTGGCGACCACGCGGCCCGCCTCGACGAGCAGGAGCGCCAGCACGGAACGCGGCTGGGCCGCCCGAACGGCCACCCAGTCCTCGCCGTCCCAGATCCGCACCGGGCCGAGCACCCGAAACCGCATCAGCCTCCCCGGCCGTCCGCCGTCTCCCCCGGCAGCCTAGCGCCGAGCCGGTGTCCTCGACACCTCCGCGCCATGGATACGTCGAGGACACCGGCGGCGGATCGGCCGGACCGATCCGCCGCCGATGGTGGACCGGACCACTGACCCGACGCTGAGTCCGTCCTGAACCGCGGCGCGCACGGCGTTTCGCAAGAAGTTTTCCGACCGGGTACCGAAGATCCGAGGTGAATTACCGCCACCGAAGGTTCCTGCTCTGTCCTTTGTGGAGCAAGGGTAGACTTGGAGGAGTTCCGCACTGGGGAAGGCCGGATCGCCATGACGACGCACATTCTGGAAACCGCCGGGGCCGACGTCGCCTACGACGTGCACGGCCCGCTGCCCACCGAGGGTGGACGGCCGCCGCTGGTCATGATCGGCCAGCCTATGGAAGCCAGTGGCTTCAGCACGCTGGCGTCGTACTTCCCAGACCGCACCGTCGTCACCTACGACCCACGGGGTCTCGGGCGCAGCGTCCGCAAGGACGGCAGAGTGGAGAACGAGCCCGAGGTCCAGGCGGGTGACGTGCACGCCGTGATCGAGGCCCTCGGCGCCGGTCCGGTCGAGCTGTTCGGGAGCAGTGGCGGCGCGGTGGCCGCGCTCGCGCTCGTGACGGCTCATCCGGACGACGTGCGCACCCTGGTGGCGCACGAGCCGCCGCTCATCCCGGTGCTGCCCGACGCCGCGGCCGCCGAACGGGCCCGCGTCACCATCCGAGCGGCGTACGAGGCCAACGGCTTCAATGCCGGTATGGCCGCCTTCATCGCGATGACGTCGTGGCGCGGCGAGTTCACCGACGAGTATTTCGCCCAGCCCCCGGCCGATCCCGCCCAGTTCGGGATGCCCACGGATGACGACGGCCGCCGGGACGACCCGCTGCTCTCGGACCGGTCGTGGGCCGTCTCCAGCTATCGCCCGGACATCGAGGCGCTCAAGGCGGCGCCGACGCGCGTCGTGATCGCCGTCGGCGAGGAATCCACCGACGTCTTCACCGGACGCGCCGCCGTGGCCGTCGCCGAGCTGCTCGGCCAGCGGGCGACGGTGTTTCCCAGCCATCACGGCGGTTTTCTCGGCGGCGAGTTCGGGTATGCCGGGCAGCCGGAGGCGTTCGCGCGCAAACTGCGCGAGGTGCTCGACGCCTGACGTGACTGGACGGCGATTTCGCGTGATGGGACGCGGAACTCGCGTGATTGAACGGAGATCTCGCGTGATCAGGAGCGGCGCAGGCGCAGGGTGACGATCTGGAAGGGGCGGAGGGTCAGGTGGACGACGTTGTCGTCGGTCCTGACCTCGTGTGTCCTTAATGGACGTTCCAGAAGGTCGACGGTGTCGGCGCTGGCGAGCGGGAAGCCGGTGCGCAGGGTCAGCGTCGAGCGGCCGCCGAGGGATTCGTACAGGCGGACGACGACGTCGCCGGAAAGATCGTCGGCCAGTTTGACCGCCTCGACGACCACCGCGGTTTCCTCGACGGCGACGAGCGGCGGGGACGGCGGCGCGGCGCCGGAGGCCACCCGCAGCGGCAGGTTCAGCGCGTAGCCGCCAGCGACGGCGTCGGCCACGGAAGCGTTGGGGAGCAAGGAATACGTGAACCGGTGCGTACCCTGGTCGGCGTGCGGGTCGGGGCTGCGCGGCGCACGTACGAGGCTCAGCCGCAGCGTCGTGGTGGTGCCGCCGTCGGGGCGGGTGGCACGGCCGACGTCGTGGCCGTAGGTCGAGTCGGTGAGCACGGCGACGCCGTAGCCGGGTTCGGCGACATGGATCCAGCGGTGGGCCCAGACCTCGAACCGCGCCGCGTCCCAGCCGGTGTTGGTGTGCGTCGGCCGTTCGACGTGGCCGAACTGGATCTCCGACGCCGTCCGCGCCGCGTGCACGTCCAGCGGGAACGCGGCCTTCAGGATCTTCTCCGATTCGTGCCAGTCGAGTTCGGTCACGACGTCGATCCGCGGGCTTCCGGCGCACACCCGGATCCGCTGTACGACACGGGAGGCGCCAAAGGACCGTTCGACGCGGATTTCCCCCACCAGCGGGCCGCTTTCGGTCACCGTGACGACCTCGGCGGCGGTCAGGTCGCGGCATCGGTTCCGGTAGTGCCGGTCGAGATCCCAGGCGTCCCACTGGTTCGGCAGATCGTCGTGCAGTTGCAGCAGGTTTCCCGCGCTGCCCGGCGCGAAGACGTCCCGCCCGGCGACCAGATCCCGCACCGACAGCAACCCGTTCTCGTCGAGTCCGACCCGCACGAGCCCGTTGTCCATCGACTGTCCACTCAAGACAACAGCCCGTGGTGGCGACGTCTCGCCGAGCACCGCCGAGCCCAGCGCGGGCACCTCGGCGAACACCGCGACCTCTCCGGTGCTCAGTGGCTGGCCACCCGCGGTTCCCGCCGGAGCCGTCACGACCTCGGCACGCGGCTTCGGCCCGGCGTTGAACACCGTCGACGGCCCCGCCAAAACCGCGACGGCCTGCTCGACGATGTCGGTCAGCTCCTCGTGCACCAGCGCATAGACTTCCTCCGCCTCGCGGTGCACCCACGCGATCGAACTACCCGGCAGGATGTCGTGGAACTGGTGCAGCAGCACGGTTTTCCACAGCCGGTCGAGGCGCTCGCAGGGATACGACGCTCCCGTGTGGACAGTGGCGGTGGCCGCCCACAGCTCGGCCTCCCGCAACAGGTGTTCGCTGCGCCGGTTGCCCGCCTTGGTCCGCGCCTGCGTGGTGAACGTCGCGCGGTGCAGCTCCAGGTACAGTTCGCCGGACCACACCGGCGCGTCCGGATATTCCGCCTCGGCCGCGCGGAAGAACTCGGCGGGCGGCTCGATGACAACCTTCGCGGATCCCTCCAGATCACGCAGACGCCTTGCGCGTTCGAGCATCTCGCGGGTCGGCCCGCCACCGCCGTCGCCGTGTCCAAAGGGGACAAGAGACCGCGTTCCCCTGCCCTTCTCGGCGTAGTTGCGGACCGCGTGCGCCACCTCGGCACCGGAGAACTCGGCGTTGTAGGTGTCCACCGGCGGGAAATGCGTGAACACCCGGCTGCCGTCGATGCCCTCCCACCAGAACGTGTGATGCGGCAGCTTGTTCGTCTGGTTCCAGGACAGTTTCTGCGTCAGGAACCAGCGTGCCCCCGCCAGCTTCGCGAGCTGCGGGAACGCGGCGGTGTAGCCGAACGAGTCGGGCAGCCACACCTCCGCACAGTCCACATCGAACTCTTCGAGGAAGAACCGCTTGCCGTGGACCAGCTGGCGCGCCATCGCCTCACCACCGGGCAGGTTCCCGTCGGCCTCGACCCACATGCCGCCGACCGGCTGCCACTGCCCCGCCTTGACCGCCGCGACGATGCGCGCGTACACCTCGGGATACCGCTCCTTCACCCAGGCGTACTGCTGTGCTTGCGAGCAGGCGAAAACGAGTTCCGGATACTCACGCGCCAGCGCGGTCACGTTCGAGAACGTGCGCGAAGTCTTGCGGACGGTCTCGCGGATCGGCCACAGCCACGCGCTGTCGATGTGCGCGTGCCCGACCGAGGACAGCGTGTGCGCGCTGGCGTGCGCTGGACGGGCCAGGACGTCGGCGAGTTGGGCACGCGCGGCCGTCGCCGTCCCCGGGACGTCGTGGAGGTCGAGCTTGTCGAGCGCGCGTTCCACCGCTCGCAGAATTTCGTGCCGACGTGGCTCCGCGGGCGAGAGTTCCGTCATCAGCTCGCCCAGCACCTGGAGGTCGAGACCGAGGTGCCACACCGGTTCGTCGAGCACGGCGACGTCCGCGCGGATCAGCCGGTACAGCGGTTCGACGCCCGCGGTTTCCTTGTCCCCCAACGGAGTCGGGAGAAAGCCGCCGCCGAGGATGTCCGGGTTCGCCGCCGCCTCCACCAGCAGCCGGACCCGCTCCCCGCCCGCCGCGGGGTTCGCGACCGGGACGTACTGATTGCGCGGCTCGATGCCCTTGAGCGAGCTCCCGGCAGCGTCGTAGACCAGCGCTTCGGCCTGGTTTCCCGGCCAGCCACCGGCGAATCCGAGGTCCAGCACGACCTCGACCCGTTTGCCCGCCCACGCAGCGGGGACGACGCCGTCGAGCCGGAACCAGGTCGTGGACCATGGTGCACCCCACCGGGTCCCGGTCTCGAACGGCGTGTACTCGGCCGCGAGCGCCTCTTCGACCGGCACCGGCTCGCCCGGCACGTGCCAGGCCTCGACCGTCAACGGCACCGAAGCCGGGTAGACCGCGGGCAGAACGCGCTGGGTCAGCGCCCGGCCGAGACGTTCTGTGATGAGGCGGCTGTCGTCGTGCACGGGTGCCTCCACGGGCTCGAAGGGATCAGCGCAGGTAGGACAGCTCCGGGTGGGCGTCGATGTAGCCGTCCAGCAGACGCCGTGCGACGGCGACCGAATCGACCAGCGGGTGCAGGGCGAAGGCCCGGAGCGCGGCGGCCCGGGAACCTGTTGCCGCCGCTTCGATCGCCGCCTGTTCGACAGTCTTGAGTTCGTTCGCCAGGCCGAGCGCGTGCCCGGTCAGCGGCGCCACGCCGACCGGCCGTGCGCCGTTGGTGTCCACCAGGCACGGCACCTCCACCACCGCGTCGGCAGGGAGCCCGGGGAGGGTGTTTTCGTTGCGCACATTGAGGATCAGAGACGTTCGCTCATCGCGCGCGATGGCCCGCATCAAGGCCAGCGCGACCTTCTCGTAGCCGCCGCCGTCGAGATCGCAGGAGTCGCGCTCCCCTTGCCGGGTTTCGGCCATATAGGTGGCCTCGCGTTCCAGCCGAGCGCGTTCCCACACCGGTAACGCGGGATCGGCGTAGAAGTCGCGTTGCTGATCCAGCAGGAAGGAGCCGCGCGAGGCCGACCCGTCACCCGCGCCCGCGAGCGCTTCGCGCGCGAAGTAGTAGTAATGCAGGTACTCGTTCGGGATCGCACCCAGCGCGCGCAACCACTCCGCGCCGAACAGCTTTCCCTCCTCGAAGGACTCGACGACGTCGCGATCGGCCAGCAGCCGGGGCAGTACGTCCTCGCCCTGGTACCACGCGGCGCTCAGCCAGCCGAGGTGGTTGATGCCCGCGTAGTCGAACCACACGGCCGCCGGGTCGAGACCGAGCGCGCGGGCGACGCGGCGGCACAGCCCGACCGGTGAGTCGCAGATGCCGATCACCTTCGGCCCGAGATACGCCGCCATCGCCTCGGTGACCATGCCCGCCGGGTTGGTGAAGTTGATGACCCACGCCCGCGGCGCGAGTTCGGCGACCCGGCGCGCGATCTCGACCGCCACCGGCACCGTGCGCAGTCCATACGCGACACCGCCCGCCCCCACGGTTTCCTGGCCCAGCACGCCTTCGGCGAGCGCCACCCGCTCGTCGAGCTGCCGCCCCCGCATACCGCCGACCCGGATCGCGGAGAACACGAAGTCCACTTCGGACAGTGCGGTGGCGAGGTCGGTGGTCGCGGTGACCCGCGGCGCGCCCGGCACCCCCTCGGCCTGCTGTGCCAGTACTTTTCCGATGGCGGCAAGGCGATCGGCGTCGACGTCGTGCAGGACCAGCTCGGTGACCCCGCCCTCGCCGCGGTCGGCGAGCAGGGCGGCGTGCACCAGCGGGACACGGAAACCGCCCCCGCCGAGGATGGTCAGCCGCATCGCCTCACCTCCACCCCGGCCTCGGCGAGCGCGGCACAGGTGCCCGCGTCGGCGGCCGCGTTGGTGACGACGACGTCCAGCGCCTCCGGCCCGCACACCTTGGCGAGTCCGGTGCCGGGGAACTTCGCGGCGTCGGCGAGCAGGACGACCCGGTCGGACGCGGCGATCATGGCGCGTTTGACCGGGACCTCGACGACCGTCGTGTCCATGACGTGCACGCCGCCGTCGTCGTGCCGGACGCCGCTGGCGCCGAGGAACAGCGTCCCGGCGTGGACCTGGCGCAGCGCGTCCTCGGTGAGGAAGCCGACCATCGACCGGTAACTGCGGCGCACCATGCCCCCGAGCAGCACGAGCTGGATACCGGCGTCGTCCTTGAGTTCCTCGTACACCGCCAGGCTGCTGGTGATCACCGTCAGCACGCGGTCGTGCAACTGGCGGGCGAGCCGGTGCGCGGTGGTGCCGATGTCGAGCAGCACGGTATCGCCGTCGGTGACCAGTTCGGCGGCGCGGCGGGCCACCTCGTCCTTGTCCGCCGCGTGGACCTCCGCGACCTCGGCGAACGGTTCGTCGTTGTCCGCCGCCGCCATCGCGCCGCCGTAGACCCGCGTCAGCCTGCCCTCGCGATCGAGCTGCACGAGGTCGCGGCGCACCGTCGCCTGGCTGACGCCGAGCCGCTCCGCCAGTACCCGCACCGGCGCCGGACCCTCCGAGCGCAACGTGGTGAGGATCAGTTCGTGGCGACGCTGGGGCAGCATGGACCTCACGGTAGCAGTCAAACTCGCGCAAAGGCACGCACGAAGATGAGCGGCCATTGCCAAATCCGCGCAAGTGGCGCACGCTCATGCGCAAGTCCGAGCGGTGGGGAGGTCCCTTGTCCGACACCACAGCCACTCCGCGAGACCTCGACGTCTTCCTGTCCGGCCTCCTGTTCTTCGACCTGGTCTTCACCGGGTTCGACCGGCCGCCCGCCCCTGGCACCGAGGTGTGGACCGCCGGAATGGGCTCGGGCCCCGGCGGGATCGCCAACTTCGCGGTCGGGCTGAGCAGGCTCGGCCTGCGTACCTCGCTGGCGGCCGCGTTCGGCACCGACGTCTACGGCACGTACTGCTGGGACGTGCTGACGCAGGAAGGCATCGACCTCTCGCGCTCGCGCCGGTTCCCCGCGTGGCACTCCCCCGTCACGGTTTCGCTGGCCTACGCGCAGGACCGGGCGATGATCACGCACGGGCACGAGCCGCCGGTCCCGGTCGGCCGGCTCGCCGGGTGCCCGCCACCGAGCCGGGCGACGGTCGCGCATCTCGGCACCAGCACCGCGGAGTGGGTCCGGCGGGCACACACGGCGGGCAGCCTCGTCTTCGCCGGAGTCGGCTGGGATCCGTCCCAGGAATGGGATCCGCTGCTGCTGGAGCAGCTGGCGTGTTGTCACGCCTTCCTGCCCAACTGCGTCGAGGCGATGCGCTACACCCGCACCAGCACCCCGGAGGCGGCGTTGGACGCGCTCGCCCGCCTCGTCCCGATCGCGGTCATCACCTGCGGTGCCGACGGCGTGCTCGCCACCGACCGCACCACCGGCGAAAGCGCGCGGGTCCCGGCGCTGCGGGTCGACGACGCCATGGACGCCACCGGTGCGGGCGACGTCTTCGGTGCCGGTTTCGTCGCCGCGACCCTCGCGGGCTGGCCGCTGGACCGGCGGCTGCGCTTCGCGAACCTCGTCGCCGGTCTTTCCCTGCATCACTTCGGCGGCGCGCTCGCCGCACCCGGCTGGGCGGAGATCGCCCGATGGCGGCAGGAAAACCCGCGCGAGGACTACGCTTTCCTCGACGACGTGCTGCCGTCGGCCGAACCCGGCAGGGTACGCCGCGGCCCGGTGACGATCGGGTTCGACGTCGGGGCGGTCTGAGGATGCCGCTGTCCAGAAGACGGCTCCTGAAGGCGGGGCTGGGCGGCGCACTGCTGGCGGGGACAGCGTCGTGCGCGGCGCCCGGCGGGTCGACCGGCCGGGACATGACGTTGTGGTACTGGGGCGGCGGGCTGAGCACCACGGTGCTGGGCGAGGCGGCGCGGCGGTTCACCCGGGTCGATCTGAAGCCGGTCAAGATCGGCGGCTACGTCAAGGCGAAGCTGCTGACCACGATGGCGGGTAAGGCGCACGTGCCCGACATTCCCGCGCTCAAGGGCCAGGACATCGCGACGTTCTGCCGCCATGCCGAGCAGTTCGTCGATCTCCGGACGCTCGGGGCCGACCGGTTCGCCGGCCGGTACCTGCCGTGGAAGTGGCGGCAGGGTTTCGCCGACGACGGCCGCATGGTCGGCTTCCCCATCGACACCGGCCCGACCGCGCTGTTCTACCGGGCCGATCTGTTCGGCGAGGCGGGACTGCCCACCGAACCCGCCGAGGTGGCCCGTGAACTGTCCACATGGGACAAATACTTCGAGGCGGGCGTGCGGCTGCGGAGAACCTCGCCGGAGAAACGGCTGCTGCTCGGGATCGTCGACGTCTTCCGGTTCGCCCTGTACCAAGGGCCCGATCAGCTCGCCGACCGTACCGGGAGGTTCCTCGGCGACCGGCCGCACGTGCGCCGCGCGTGGGATCTCGCGGTGCGGGCGCACGAAATGGGCGTCAGCGCCGGGATCCCGGAAGGTACCGACGACGCGGCGGGCGCGCTGGCGAACGGACTGGTGCCCAGCCGCGTCGCCGCGTCGTGGGGCGGGGCCGATATCCGGTCGCAGGCCCCGGACACGAGCGGCCGGTGGCGCGTCGCGGCGCCACCGGACGGGCCGGGCAACTTCGGCGGCTCGTTCCTCGCCATCACCCAGTACTGCAGGGAACCGCAACTGGCGTTCGAGATCATCACCTGGCTGCTCGATCCGGCCAACCAGGTGCAGGGCTATCGCGACGAGGTGCTGTTCCCGTCCACCCCGGAATCGTTCGCCGATCCCCGGCTGCGGCTGCCGGAGGAGTTCTTCGGCGGCCAGGTCGCCGTCGACGTGTTCAGCGCGTCCGCGCGGGCGGTGCCGCCGATCTACCTCAGCCCGTACGAGGACGCGCTGACCCAGCCGTACTTCGACGAACTGTCCGCTGTGGACAGTCAGGGCAAGGATCCCCGCGTGGCCTGGCGGGACGCGCTGGACCGGGCACATCGCACCGCCGAGCACTGGGGGTTGACATGACGGCGCAGCTCGGCATGCCCGCCGCGGCCGACGTCACCGCGCCGGGACGGCGTTCGCGGCGCGGCTTCCGGAAGTTCCTGCCGCAGTACCTGGCGATCTCGCCGTTCTATCTGCTCTTCGCCGTGTTCGGGCTGTTCCCGGTGTTGTTCACGCTGTACCTGGCGTTCCACCGCTGGGACGGGATCGGCGCGATGGACTTCGTCGGGTTACGGCAGTTCGGTTACCTGCTCGGCGACCGCACGTTCTGGCTTTCGGTGCTGAACACGGTCGAGATCTGGGTGCTCTCCACGGTGCCGATGCTGTCGATCGCGCTCGTGCTGGCCGTGGCGCTCAACTCGTCGATCCGGTTCGGCGGATTCTACCGGATCGCCTACTTCGTGCCGAACGTGACGTCGATCGTGGCCATCGCGATCATCTTCGGCTCGGTGTTCGGGAGCAACTTCGGGCTGGTGAACGCCGTGCTGCGCGGGCTCGGCCTGTCCACTGTGGAATGGCTGACCACGGGCTGGGGCATCAAGGTCGCGATCGCCGCGATGATCGCGTGGCAGTGGACCGGGTACAACGCGATCATCTTCCTCGCCGGGCTGCAACGGATTCCCGCCGACGTGTACGAAGCGGCCAAAGTGGACGGCGCGGGCAGCTTCGCCACGCTCTTCCGGATCACCCTGCCGCTGCTGCGCCCGATCATCCTGTTCTCACTGATCATGACCACCGTCGGCGGGCTGCAGACGTTCACCGAACCGCAGGTCCTGCTGGCCAGCACCGGAAATCTCGACTCCGGCGGCCCGGGCCAGGCGGGGCTGACCATCGTCCTCTACTTCTACCAGCAGGCCTTCGACAACAACGACTACGGCTACGGCGCCGCGATCGCCTGGGGGCTGTTCGTACTCGTGGTGCTGTTCTCGATCATCAACTGGCGGCTGGTGCGGCGGAGGGAGCACTGATGTCCCGCGTCCGCACTCTCGCCGCGCACGGCGTGCTGATCCTCGGCGTGCTCGTGTCGGTCTTCCCGTTCTACTGGATGATCGTGCTCGCCACGAACACCACCGGCGACACCTTCCGCTTCCCGCCCAAGCTGACGCTGGGGCCGCGGCTGTTCGAGAACCTCGGGCGGGTGTTCGGGAACATCGACTTCTTCGGCTCGATGCTGAACACGGTGATCGTCGCGACCGTGACCACCGTCCTGGTGCTGTTCTTCGACTCGCTCGCCGCGTTCGCCTTCGCCAAGTTCGACTTCCCCGGCAGGCGCGTGCTGTTCGTCGTGCTGCTCGGCACGTTCATGATTCCCGCGCAGCTCAACGCGATTCCGCAGTTCGTGGTGGTCTCGCAGCTCGGCTGGGCGGGCTCGCTGAACGCGCTGATCGTGCCCGCCGCGGCCAACGCGTTCGGGATCTTCTGGATGCGCCAGTACATCGAGGGCGCGGTGCCGGAGGAACTGCTCGATGCCGGGCGGCTCGACGGCTGCGGGTTCTTCCGGCTGTACTGGCATGTCGCGCTGCCGGTGCTGCGTCCCGCGCTGGCGTTCCTCGGGATCTTCACGTTCATCACCGCGTGGAACGACTACCTGTGGCCGCTGGTGGTGCTCGTCGATCCCGGCCATCTCACCCTGCAGGTCGCGTTGTCCCAGCTGAACAGCGTGCACAGCACGGACTACAGCATGGTGATGGCGGGCACGCTCGTCGCCGTGCTGCCGCTGATCGTGGTGTTCGTGCTCGGCGCCCGCAACTTCGTCGCCGACCTCGTCAAGGGCGCCGTCCGTGGCTGAAGGGGACTTTCGTCTCGGCGGACGCGAGGAAAGTCCCCTTCAGCGCGCGGAACGGGAGCGGCTGCTATGGTCGGAAGGGAGATCGTTCTGAGGAGAACTCGACGTGGCAGGTGAAGACGACATCTCCGGGTGAGCCCCGGAGGTAGCAGGCCCCCGGCAGCGCCGTGGCGGCCGCTTCGTCGTCCCCTTCTCCCCTGCGTGGGCACTGTTCTGCCCACGCCACATCGCGAGGTCTCTTTTTCCATGTCCGATACCTGCATCGTCGTGTCCGGCCTGTCCTTTTCCTGGCCTGACGACACCCCCGTCTTCGACCAGCTTTCCTTCACCGTCCCCAGTGGCCGCACCGGCTTCGTCGCCCCGAACGGCGCCGGGAAGACGACCCTGCTCAAGCTGCTGGCCGGCGAGCTGCGGCCGTCAGCGGGCAGTGTCACCGTCGACGGACTGCTCGGGTACCTGCCGCAGGATCTGCCCCTGACCGGCGAACCGACCGTCGCCGAAATCCTCGGAGTCGCCGAGATCCTGCGGGCGCTGGAGGCCGTCGAGTCCGGCGACGTCGACGAGGCGCATTTCACCACCATCGGCACCGACTGGGACATCGAGGAACGCACCCGTGCCCAGCTGGACCGGCTCGGTCTCGGCGAGGTCGAACTCGACCGGCGGCTGGGCACCCTCAGTGGCGGCCAGGTCGTCTCCCTCGGCCTCGCGGCGCAGTTGCTCAAACGGCCCGACGTGCTGCTGCTCGACGAACCCACCAACAACCTCGATCTCCACGCGCGCCAGAAGCTTTACGGCGTGCTCGACGACTGGAACGGCTGTCTCCTGGTGGTCAGTCACGACCGCGCGCTGCTCGACCGGATGGACCGCATCGCCGAGCTGGAAAGCGGGGAAGTCCGGTTCCACGGCGGAAACTTCACCGAATACGAACTGGCGGTGCAGGCCGCGCGCGAGGTCGCCGAGAAGAACATCCGCAACGCCGAGCAGGAGGTCAAGCGCGAGAAGCGCGAGATGCAGCAGGCACGGGAGCGGGCCGCGCGCCGCGCGAGCAACGCACAACGGAACCTCGGCAACGCGGGACTGCCGAAGATCTTCGCCGGCACCATGAAACGCAACGCACAGGAGTCCTCGGCGAAGGCGGACGGGACACACGCGGCCAGGGTCAGCGCGGCCAAGACCAAACTCGACCAGGCCGAGCGGGCGCTGCGGAGCGAACAGAAGATCAGCCTGGAACTGCCGAAGACCGCGGTCCCCGCCGGGCGGACGCTGTTCCTCGGCGAACGCCTCCGGATGAGTTACGGCGAACGCACATTGTTCGCGGGCGAAGGCGCGGACCTGGCTATCCGCGGCCCCGAACGGATCGCGCTCACCGGTCCCAACGGCGCCGGGAAGTCCACCCTGCTGCGGCTGATCCAGGGCGAACTCCAGCCGGACGGAGGCGACGTCAAACGCGCCGACGGCCGGATCGCCTACCTGTCCCAGCGCCTCGACCTGCTCGACGGCGAGCGCACCGTCGCGGAGAACCTCGAGGCCGCCGCGCCCGCGATGCCGCCGTCGGACCGGATGAACCTGTTGGCGCGCTTCCTGTTCCGCGGCGCGCGGGCGCACCTGCCGGTCCGCGTCCTTTCCGGCGGGGAGCGGCTGCGCGCCACGCTGGCCTGCGTCCTGTTCGCCGAACCGGCGCCCCAGCTGCTGCTCCTCGACGAGCCCACGAACAACCTCGACCTGGTCAGCACCGGACAGCTGGAAAGCGCGCTCAACGCCTTCCAGGGCGCGTTCGTCGTCGTCAGCCACGACGAACGCTTCCTCGCCGAGATCCGGATCGACCGCTGGCTCCGGCTCGACGACGGCAACCTACGTGAGTCCACAATAGACTTACTGCGCTGACGCTCGTCCGTGAAGGACTCCTTACCCGCGCTGAGCACCGTGAAGGCCTTCGGCTCCGGGGGCCGGTGGGTGGCTGGTGCTGCGTGCTTGGGTGTCGGGGTGTGGGCGGTTGGGTGGGGTTTTCTGGGGCACGCGTGCTTTGGGGCGGGGGGGGGGGGCCCCCCTGTCGCCCATTTATGTCACAGAAAA
>NZ_JBHYIK010000027.1:69922-83354 GCF_042739735.1 Amycolatopsis sp. NPDC059027
GGGGGGGGGGGGGGGGGGGGGGTGGGGGGTGTGGGGGGCCCCCACCCGCCCGGGGGGGGCAGGCACGGGGGCGCTCCGCTGCCTCCCCCACGTCGGGCGGCGCACCCAGGGACGCCATTCACGGACCGAGAACCGGACTCAGAGACGATCGGCGTCGATGATCGCCTTGGCGAAGGGCCGCGGCGCCTCCTGCGGCACGTTGTGCCCGATCCCGTCGAGGATCCGGTGGGCGTACTTGCCGACGTATTTGTCCCGATAGGACTTCCCGTCCTTCGCCGCGCCGTCGAAGTCGCTGCCGATCGTGATCGACGGCACGGAAATCGGCGGCGCGGTGGCGAGTTTCCGTTCGTACTCGTCGAATCGCGGCTCGCCGGGCGCGAGGCTCAACCGCCAGCGGTAGTTGTGGACGACGATCTCGACGTGGTCGGGGTTGTCGAAGGCCGCCGCGCTGCGGTCGTAGGTGGCGTCGTCGAACGTCCACAACGGGGAAGCGTTCTTCCAGATCAGCTTGTTGAAGTCGTGCCGGTTCGCCCGGTAGCCCGCGCGCCCGCGTTCGGTCGCGAAGTAGTACTGGTACCACCAGCCCAGCTCCGCCGCCGGGGCGAGCGGCCGCTGGGTCGCTTCGAGGTTCGTGATGATGTACCCGCTCACCGCGACGATCGCCTTGCACCGCTGCGGCCACAGCACCGCGATGACGTCGGCCGTCCGCGCACCCCAGTCGAATCCGCCGAGAATCGCCTTGTCGATCTTGAGCGCGTCCATGAACGCGACGACGTCGGCGGCCACCGCCGACTGCTGTCCATTGCGGACGGTCTGTGCGGACCGGAACGTCGTCGCACCGTACCCGCGAAGGAACGGGACGAGCACCCGGTACCCTTCCGCAGCCAGCAGCGGCGCAACGTCGACGTAGCTGTGCCCGTCGTAGGGCCAGCCGTGCAGCAGGAGCACCGGCTGCCCGGTGGCCGGGCCGAACTCGGCGTAGGCCATGGTGACGTCCCCGGCGTCGATCCACTTGATCGGGCCGAGCGCGGTGTGCTCACCCGACCCGGCACGAAGATCCGGCGCGGCGGGCGGAGCAGCGGCCGGAGCGTTCGACGAGCACGCGGCCAGCGACGTCGCCGCCACCCCCGCCGCGAACACCTGCGTGAACCGTCGCCTGCTGATCATCTGGACTCCTGTGCGAAAGCCTTCGGGAACGACGGCGACGTTAGGCAGCCGTCGCGGGCCTTCGCGACCGTCGGATGACGCAGCCGGGGTAAGTCAGTCCCCGAGTGCTGCGAGCGCCGTCGCGAGATCCGCGCGCGAGCTGACGCCGAGCTTGGGGAAGATCCGGTGCAGATGCGTGCCGACCGTCCGGTGCGAGAGGTAGAGCCGCTGCCCGATCTCCCGGTTCGTCAGCCCCTCGGCGGCGAGCTGCGCGATGCTCAGCTCGTGCGGAGTCAGCTTCTCCCGCGCGTCCGGTCCCCGGTTCGGGCTGGACTCCCCCGCGCTGCGCAGTTCCCGCCGGGCCCGCTCGGCCCAGGCCGTCATGCCGAGCGCGTCGAACGTCTCCCGTGCCGTGCGCAGATGTGTCCGGGACTCCACCACCCGGCGCTGCCGCCGCAGCCACTCGCCGAAGGCCAGGTGCACGCGCCCGCGTTCGGCGGGCCACCCGTGCAGGTCCGCCCGCAACGCGGTCAGGAACAGCTCCTCGACGTCGTCACCCGAGGCGAGCACGGCACGCGCGTAACGCAGCCCGATGTGCAAAGCCGGTGACGACGTCGACGCCGCCAAGGGCTCGAGATCGCGCAGGATGTCTCGCAGAGCGTCGGTCCGTCCGGCTCGTACAGCAGCCTCGGTGAGTTCCGCGACGAAGTACGCGCGCAAGGCCAACTGGTAGGCGGGATCCGCCGGATCGAGGATCCGGCTCAGGTCGGCGAACGCGTCGTCGAAGCGGCCCTCGCCCAGCGCCGAGAGCCCACGCGCGAGCTGGACGGTGGCCAGGACCGGCCGGGCGCCCGCGACGAGCCCGGCCCGTTCCGCCTCGTCCGCCAGCGTCTTCGCCTGTTTGTGGTCGCCCCTGAGCGCGGCGATCTCTGCCTGGACGGCCGTGGCAAACCCGTACATGAACGGCTGCCCGGTCTCCCCGGCGAACCGGGCGGCCTCCGCCGCGACCGGTACGGCGGTGGCCAGGTCGCCCAGCCGGGTCCGGCTCCACGCCTGGACGGCCAGTGCCCTGGCGAGCAGGCCGAGCCGTCCCTGTGCTCGCAGACCGGGCGCCGCGGTCTCCGAAAACCGCGCCGCCAGGTCGAAAGCGCCGACCTGCAACGCGGCACTGCCCAGATACCGGTCGCGTTCCGGATCGTCACCGGGTGCCCCGGCGAGCTCGCGCAATCCCGCCAGTACGACGTCGCCGCGCTCGAACGGCGCGACGTAGGCGGCGACGGCGACCGCGCGCGGATCGTCCTTCCGGACCAGGATCCGGTCCGCGATCGCCAGCAGCGCACGCCGGGTGTCCGCCCCGGGTTCGGCCCAGAAGCAGCGCATCGCGGCGCCCCACAGGATCCGTCCCGCGGCGCCGTCCTGCCCCTCCGCGGCGACCGACCCGGCCAGCTCCGCCAGTTCCGACACCCGCGAGACGTCTTCGCGGACGCCGTCCTCGAATCCGCTGAGCAGCCAGCTCGCGGTGGCCCGCTGCCGCGGCGAAAGCTCCGCCGTCCGCGCGTCGCGCACCAGTCGCTCGGCGGTGCCCCGGCTTCCGGAGTCGACCGCCAGCTCGGCGGCACGCAGCAAGCGGCTCGCCCGCGCGTCCGGCGCTTCGCTCAACCGCGCGGCCTGTTCCAACGCCGCGATGGCGGCCGCCGCGCCGCCCCGGTGGTGTGCCCTGTCGGCGGTGCGTTCCAGCTCCTCCGCCACGGTCTCGTCGGCTCCGGTCGTCGCGGCGGCCCGGTGCCACGCCTGCCGATCCTGGTGCCCTGCCAGGGTTTCGGCGAGCGCCAGGTGAGCCCGCCGTCGCTCGGCGAGGTCGGCGGCCGCGGGAATGGCCGAGCGCATCAGGGGATGCCGGAAGGTCACCGTGCCGGACCCCAGCTCGACCAGCCCGGCCGCGGCGGCCGGGGCCAGGATCTCCGGCTCGGGCGACGAGCCGAGGATCCGGCCGGTGGCCGCGAGGGTTTCGGCGAGGGAATCACTGGGGTTGAGTGCCGCGACCAGCAGCGCGGTCCGAGCGGGCGCCGCCAGGTCCGCGACCCGCGCGGTGAAGGCACGCTCAAGACGATCACTCAACGGCAGCACCGGATCGGCCCCGTCGAACTCCGCCGACGGCAGTTCGGTCAGCGCCAACGGATTGCCCGCCGCCACTTCGAGCACGCGCGCCCGGACCGTCGAAGCGAGGCCGGGGGCGACCGTGTCCAAGATCTCGGCGGCGGCCTCGGCCGGGAGCCGGTCGACAGGCATCGGCGTCAGCCCGGCGTCCCGTAGTGGGGAGGGCTCCTGGTCCCGCAGGGTCGCGATCAGGATGATCGGCTCGGAGTCGATCCGGCGGGCGACGAACGCCAGGACGTCCGCGCTCGCGCTATCGAGCCAGTGCACGTCCTCGGCGACAACCAGCAGCGGGCGGTCGGCGGCCGCGTCGGCCAGCAGGGTCAGTGCCGCCAGGCCGACGAGGTACGCACTGGGTTCGTCACCCTCGGCTAGGCCGAGCGCTGCCCGCAACGCGTCTCGTTGCGGCGCCGGGAGCGCGTCCAGCCCGGCCCGGAGCGGGTACAGCAGCTGGTGCAGCCCGGCGTAGGCCAGGTTCCGCTCGGCCTCCGCGCCGGTCGCCGTCAGCACGCGCAGGCCCGCCACCGACGCCGCGGAAACCGCTTCGGCCACGAGCGCGGACTTCCCGCTCCCCGCCTCCCCGTGCAGGAGGACGCCGGCGTGTTCGGCCGGTCCGCCGACGAACTCGGCCAGCATCTTCAGCTCGGCGTCCCGTCCGAACAGCGGCATCGTGCCCCCTCTTGTGCGTACTGATCACGACGATACCCACCATGACGTACAACGTCGGCGTCATCCGACGGGCGCCGAGGCCTTCATCACGGACTTACCTTGGCCGCGTGTCAAACCACCACAGGACAGTGCGCGTAGCCGCCGTCGCGGTCATCGCCGCGCTCACCGCCGCCTGCTCGGCGAGTACGCCCCCACCAGCGCCGTCATCCCCGGTTGCCGCCACACCGGCCCCGGTCGCCGCGAGTGGCTGGTCACCCGCGCCGGTCGTTCCGCTGCCCACGCAACCGCCTCCGTCGCTGGTCGTCGACGCGCCACTGCCCGACCAGCTGGCCATGGGCCTGGTCGTGCTCCGCTACCGCGCGGAGAACCTGCGGATCGTGCCGGTCTACGGACCCGGCGCGCTCGACGTCTCGCCGCGGATCGGCCACATCCACGTCACGGTCGACGACGCGCCGTGGCACTGGGCGGACGGCAGCGGCGAGCCCCTCATCATCCAGGCGCTGCCGCCGGGCCCCCACAAGGTCTGGGTCGGGCTGGCCGATCCGACGCACAAGGTCATGGACAGCAAGACCGTGGAATTCGTCATCCCCGCACAGGCCGGTCACCATTGAGCGCCCGCACTGTGCCGGGGCCGGAGTGGCAGCTGCTCGCACCGTTGGCGGTCCTCGCGGGCGAGCTGGGCGCCACGATGGCCCAGGCGACGATCACCTGGCTCGCCGGACCGGCGATGCGCACACCGGAATGGTTTCCCGATGAAGACATGAGGGGCTAACGTCGGATAGCCATCCAGCCGGTTCGCGGGGAGGCGTGATGACCAGACGGCGGATCCTGCTCGTGCTGTCCGTGCTCGTGGCACTGCTCGCCGGGACGCCGCCGGTGTCGGCCGCGCCCGGCGGGACGACGCGCACGAACGCCACGTTCTTCAACGACGCGAAGACACCGGGAGCCGACCCGTACGTCCGCTACGACCTGGCGACCGGCTACTACTACGCCTACTCGACCGAGGGCGCGGACCCCGGTTACCACTTCGGCGTCTACCGCTCGCCGGACCTGGCCACCTGGGAACACCTGCCCGGCGGAGCCCTGCGCGCCGACGATCCCGGCAACTGGGCACACGACTGGTACTGGGCGCCGGAGGTCTACCACAACGAGAAAACCGGGCTGTACTACCTCTTCTACGCGGGCCGGATGAACACGCACGTCGCGGAGCACTTCAAGTACGCCGATTTCGAGGAGCCGTCGAAGATCGGGGTGGCGGTTTCCCGCTCACCGGGCGGTCCTTTCACGAACATCGCCGCGCGGCCGATCGACTATTTCCCGTTCGACCCGGCGTATCACGACGTGAACCTGATCATGGACGCGACGCAGAAGAAACCGCCCGCCACTCTCGAAGAAGGCCGGACAGCGCCGCTCGGCACCTATATCCCGTTCATCGACCCGGACGTGTTCTTCGACGACGACGGCCGGATCTATCTCTATTTCTCCCGCAACGCGTACCGGAACTGGGTCTGGGACACCGATCTCGGCAAATACGTCGAGGAGTCGAACATCTACGCGGTCGAGCTGACCCGCGGCTGGTGGGACGATCCGAGCGGCACCACCATGCCCGCGATCAGTCCGTCCTATCGCGACACCAACCGCTCCCCCGCGGACCCGCCGGGCACCCGCAAGGACGGCTTCACCCCGATCCTTTCGTACGCGGCGGACAAACAGCACTGGGAGAACGCGCACGTCGACGACTACGCGAAGTCCGGCGGGTCCAAAAAGGACCGTCGATGGGCCGAGGGCTCGACCACGATCAAGACCTACACCGGGACCGGCCGGGACCGGAAGGCCGTCTACTACCTGACGTACTCGGCGAACAACTACGAGAACCAGTACTACGGCGTCGGTTACGCGGTGTCCGACAGCCCGCTCGGACCGTGGCGCAAGAGCCCGGCGAACCCGGTGCTCACCCAGAATCCGGCACAGGGCCTGTATTCCACCGGACACGGCAGCGTCATGGCTTCGCCGGACGGTCGCGAGCTCTACTACGTCCACCACGGCCGTCCATCCACAGTGGACGATCGACGGCTCTACACGGCACGGCTGCGGCTCGATCCGGCGCGGGCCGGACTGGCGATCGACGGCACCACCGAGGACCGGCCGCTCCCCTCGGGGATCGCGCCGTTCCGGATCCGGGCGGCGGACCCGCTGCTGGTCGTCCCCGCCGGGCAGCGGGCGAGCACCACCGTGTCGGTCCTGGCGCGCGACGGCGCGGCATTCGACCTGGCCAATCCGCTCAACGGCGTACACGCGGAACTGCGTCCCGCCTCCGCGGGCACGGCGCGGGTCGGCGGCGGCCGGATCACGGTCACCTCGACGGGCGGCTTCGCCCTCCTCACCGTGACGTACCAGCGCGCGCTGACCGGAGGCGGCCACACCGACGTCACGCAGACAACCGGCGGGCGCCCGGCGGAGCCGGTCTCGGTGACCGTGCCCGTGTTCGGACTACCCGCGCCGCGAGAGTAGGAGCTGGTCAGCAGCCTCCGCACCCACTACCTACTGACAAGTAGGCACACCCCGTGTCACCATCGTCCGATGGCCGACATCCCGCATCGAGGCGCGCGTCGCACCGCCAAGCTCGCGAGCCTCCCGCTCGGGGTGGCGGGACGCATGGTCGGCGGCTGGGGACGGCGGCTCCTCGGCGCCGACGCCGAAGGTGTCCAGGCCGAACTGGCCGAGCGCACGGCCGAGCAGCTGTTCGAGGTGCTCGGGCAGCTCAAGGGCGGCGCGATGAAGGTCGGGCAGGCGCTCAGCGTGTTCGAGGCCGCCGTGCCGGACGAACTCGCCGAGCCCTACCGCGAAGCGCTGACGAGACTTCAGTCGGCGGCGCCGCCGATGCCGGCGAGCTCGGTCCACGCGATCCTCACCGAGCAGCTCGGTTCGAGCTGGCGGCGGCGGTTCCGCGACTTCGACGACCGGCCCGCGGCCGCGGCCAGCATCGGGCAGGTCCACCGGGCGGTGTGGCACGACGGGCGCGAAGTCGCGGTCAAGGTCCAGTACCGCGGCGCGGCCGAGGCGCTGCTCGCCGATCTGAACCAGCTGCGCCGGTTCAGCAGGCTGCTCCAGCCACTGGTCCCCGGCATGGCGGTCCGGCCGTTGCTCGCCGAGCTGACCGAGCGGATGACCGAGGAACTCGACTACCACGCCGAGGCAGGACACCAGCGCGCCTTCGCCGCCGCCTTCCGCGACGATCCGCGGATCTTCGTGCCAGGAATACTCGCCAGCGCGCCGAAGGTCCTGGTCGGCGAATGGGTCACCGGCACCCCGCTCGCCGAGGTCATCGCCTCGGGCGGCAAGGAGGTCCGGGACCGGTTCGCCGCGCTGCTGGCGGAGTTCCACTACTCCTCGGCCGATCGCGTCGAACGGCTGCACGTGGACCCGCACCCCGGGAACTACCTGCTGCTCGGCGACGGGCGCCTCGGCGTGCTGGACTTCGGCGCGGTCGGCCGCGTGCCCGGCGGCATCCCGTGGACACTCGGCCGGATCGTCCGGCTCGCCGTCGACGGCCGCCCCGACGAGCTGCTCGCCTTGCTGCGCAAGGAGAACTTCGTCCAGCCCGGGATCACCATCGAGGCCGCGGACGTGCTGCGCTACCTCGCGCCGCTGGTGGAACCGGTCCAGGGCGAGACGTTCCACTTCACCCGCCGCTGGCTGCGCAGGCAGGCGGGCCGGATGACCGACCTCCGGCGGCCCGAGTTCGACACCGGGCGCTCGCTGAACCTGCCCGCGCGGCATCTCATGCTCGTCCGCGCCACCGGCGGGACGACCGCGATCCTGTGCCAGCTCGACGCCGAGGTCGCGATGCGGCCGATCTTCGAGTACTGGCTCGACGGTTTCGCCGACGACTGACCCGCCCCGCGCGGAATTCAGCAGCCGCTCCCCTTCGCCGCAGGGGCACCGATGACGCCCCAGCGCGTCGCGATGACGATCGCCTCGCTCCGGTTCCGCGCCCCGATCTTCCGGTAGGTGTCCTGGATCAGCCGGTACATCTGCCGCTCCGAATAGTCCGCGGCGCGGGCGATGTCGGCCACCGACGCGCCCCGCGAAAGCGCGCCGAGCCAGCCGATCGCCTGCGGATCGAGTCCCAGCCCCTCGGGCACGGCGACCTCGGGCTCGGCCAGTGCGCGGGCGATCCGGCTCGGCAGGCAGGTGGCGCCGCGCAGCGCAGCGCGCAGCACACCGACGATCTCGGTGATGTCCGCGTCGTGGGCGACCAGCCCGTCCGCCCCCGCCCGCAGCGCTGCGCGGTGACCCGCCACCGTCGGCTCGTTCAGCAGGGAGATGATCGGCAGCCCTGGCCAGCGTTCCTTCGTGCGGGTCAGTACGGCCACGTCGTCGGCCGAGGCGGGCAGGAAACAGGCTTGCCAGGAAGAATCGCCGAGCGGACCGGTCGAATCCGCGTCGTGCACGTCGAAACCCGCTTCCTTGAGGCCGAACACCAGGCCGAGGCGATAGGCGGGCAGGTCGTGCACGATGAGGATCCGCTGGTGATGTGCGAGCCGTGCTTCATGACGAAGGAGCCCGTCCATACCCACTCCGTTTCGATGGCTACCCCGTCAAATCTACTCACGGACGCGACCATCGAAAGCTCCGTACGCGCGACCTTTTCCGGTGCCGGACACGGCGGCCTTCGCCGAACTGTCAAGGAATTCGCCGGGAAATCCGCCGAAAGCCGCACCGGAATGGCCGGGGCCGCAGGCACAGGCGAATTCTCACCGCGGGCGGCGCCGTCCGGGCCCTGCCCTCACGTCAGCCGATTCGCCACCACCGCCGGAAAACGCCATGTCTCGGCGCTGACCTCGTCGCTGAGCACCTGTTCCGCGGCGCGGTCCAGCATCGCCATGACCCAGTTGTCGAATTCGACCCCGGACAGGTCCGCCGCCCGGCGCCACCACACGAGCCGGTTGTCGGGGACCTCGATGCGCGGGATCACCGAGGCGGACTGCTGCTTCCGTTCACCACTGCTCTCGAGGCGCTCGTCGCGGATACGGCTCCGCAGCTGCTTGGTCGTCCACATCGCCTCTTCGGCCCTGTCGAGCCAGAAGTCCTGCTCCTCGGCCGGCAGCGAGGCGACCTCGGCGTGGTGCTGGAAGCTCAGCCCGGCACGCCGCCTGTCCAGGTCGAACCGGCGCGCCACCCAGGCGTAGTTGCGCAGCGTCTGATACTGCAGCCCCGCCGCGCGGATGGCGCGGCGGTACCGGTCGGTGTAGCGCTTCTTGCCGTAGACGAGCCAGTCGCCGAGCCACCACGAAGACGAGTCGACGATGCCGGAAAGCTGCCGTCCCGCCCGCTCCCAGCCCTCGAAGCTCAGATCGGCCGGAATGCTCAGGCCGACCCCGGTCATCAGCACCTGGTCGTCGTCCCGGCCCGGCGGCACCTCCGCGGGCAGCCGCCGTTCCAAGGCCCCGGCCGTTTCCGGGCCCGGGACGTTGTCGGTCACGCTCATTGAAGCCCCCAGTCGAACATGATTCGGCCCGTGCCCGGCCACACCGCGGCCGTGCACGACCACCCAGAACCGTTTCTTCACCGGCCGAACTCATGGCCACGGCGAATACGCTTCGCTCGCAATCCCCCGTTGTCCACGAACCCGTCCCGTTCGTTCTCGCACACTGTTCCAAACCGTCAACTAACCGAGGAACCTCCGAACGGGTAGTTCTCCCAGCACGGTGGATCTTCCTCCTCCCCCATGCCCGCAGGTCACAGCGACTCCGCTGACCAGCGAAGAAGCGTTCCCGCCGCCGCGAGGACAATGCTAGATCCCCAGCGAACCCTTGCCCATCGGGAAAGCATCTGTTAGGGGGCGACTGGGGGTTTCCGGGTAGGGGTGTCCCCGGTATCCGGTGGCACTTGTGTGCGGCGGCGAACAACCCGGGAACCCTGGCCGATTCGAAACCGAAACACCCTCATGTCTCGGAGCCGACCTATGATCCCGGCATGACCTCCGACCCGCTGAACCGCGAGCAGATCGTCCGGGTCGCGATCGAGCTGCTCGACGCCGACGGTGTGGACGGGCTGAGCATGCGGCGGCTCGCGGGCCGGATCGGCTCCGGCGCCACCTCGATCTACTGGTACGTCCGGAGCAAGGACGAGCTGACCACCCTCGCCGCCGACGCGGCGTTCGGCGAGATCGAGCTGCCCGATCCCGCCCGGGTGGGCTGGCGGCCCGCGGCGAGCACGATGGCGCGCGGCCTGCGCGCGACGATCCTGCGGCATCCATGGCTCCCGCAGGTCATCGCCGCCCGTCCGGCCTTCGGCCCGATGACCGCGCGCCACGCCGAGCACGCCTTCGCCGTCTTCCAGACGGCCGGGTTCGCCGACGCCCACCTGGACTGGGCCACGAACGCCCTGTTCGCCTTCGTGTACGGCACGGCGCTGGGCGAGGCGACGACGACGCACCTGCGGGAGAAGCTGCGGCAGGCCGGGGTCGACGAGGAGCAGTACCTCAACGAGCTGATCGACAGGCAGCGGGCGGCGGCCGCCCCGTTCCCCCGGGTGCGGGAACGCTACGAGGCCGCGGCACGGGCGGACCAGGACAGCGCACGGGACAGGTCGTTCGAGTTCGGCCTGAGCACGGTCCTCGACGGCCTCGAAGCCCGGCTCACCCCGGCGCCGGAGGGCCTCGCGGCCGAACCCGGCAGTCCATAAAGGACGGAGGATCGGCGGTGCACATCGGTGTCCCGCCACCGGGACGGCCGATTCACGGCGCGGGAGTCATCGGCACCTGTCCCCGCGCGACGCCGTTCGCGTCGAGCAGCCTGCCCATCCGCTTCGGCATCTTCGTGGTGATGCTCCGTTCGGCGATCCGCACGCCGGGCAGGCGCGCGGCCAGCGTCGCCTCGAAGTCCAGACAGCCCGACGGCGAACGGAACCAGGTCGACAACACCAGGTTGTGCTCGCCCGCCACCGCCGCGCACAGCCGCGTCTCCGGGAGCGCGGCGACGACCCGGCCCACCTCGTCCAGCCGATCACCCGGCACGTCGAGCCGGTACCCGCCGATGACCGGCCAGCCCGCGACGCCGTGGGCGAGATCGCAGCGGAAGTCCAGTTCGTGGTCGACGAGCATCCTGGCGAGCCTGCGGCGGACAGCGGACTCGCTCATCCCGCAATCCCGTGCCAGCTCGGCGAAACTCCGGCGCCCGTCCGCGCCGAGCGCGTGCACCAGCGCTTCGAAATCCGTGTCGTTCCACCGTGCCGGGACCACCAGCCGCGCGCGCTCGGCGGTGTCGTCGAGTACCGCCCGTTGCTGGGGCGTGAGCGTGTGGACCAGCCAGCCGCTTCCCTCCCGGTAGACGCGGGTGGCGACGGCGAGACGCACCCCGGTCACGCCGTCGAGCTCGGCCACCCGCCGCGCGATCAGCCGGTCCAGCCCGGCGAGCCCGTGCGCGGACACGCCGAGGAACAGCTGGTAGCGCCCGGTCGTCCGTTCGAGGTTGAACACGCACTGCCAGCCGCACAGCCGCTCGGTCAGCGGCGTAAGCGCTTCCGGGCGGCACGCGATGTCGAGGTACCCGACGGTCAGCGTCGGGACCGTGACGTACGCGGTCAGCCAGGCGAGCCCCGCCGAGGTGAGCCGCTCCCAGCGGCGCGCCGCGGTCGTCGCGTCGACACCGATCGCGGTGCCGATCCGGGTCCACGGTGCCCGCGGATCCACCTGCAGCGCCTCGACGAGCGCGAGGTCGAGTTCGGTCAGCAGGGCGCTTTCCGGCAGCGCTTTCCGGGAAGGGCCGGAATCCGGCGTAGGGGCGACCTGCCGCGACATGGAGCGCATTGTGACCCACTCGTCACGGATTGCCAACCATCCCGCCGGAATCCACCACAGCGACAGGCCGGACGCCGTGATCCGCCGCCGTGTCCACCCCGGACCGGAAACCATCCGTTAGTAGGTACCGGCCCCGTAGGCCGCCGCGAAAACTTTGTCCAGTTCTTCCTCTTCCATCCCCGCCGATTCGGACACCCCCTTCGGGCTCAGCACCCTCGGGTGTCCACAAAGGACAAAGGAGTGTGCCTCGTGAGGACGAAGAGTCTCGCCCTGCGCGGGCTCGCGACGGCGTGCGCGTCCGTCGTCGCCCTGCTCGCGTCGCCGGCATCCGGTACCGCGGCGCCGGCCGCCCGTACCGACCTGCGCATCACGATGCAGGCGCAGGAAAAGGACCAGTGGTGCTGGGACGCCAGCGGCAACACCATCGCCGCCTTCTGGGGTCACAAGCTGACCCAGACCCGGTTCTGCCAGATCGCGCACAACGAGTCGGGCAGCGACTGCCGGAACAACCAGGGTTATCTCAGCGACCAGCAGCGCGTTTTCCGGTACCTCGGTTTCCGGAACGTGGGCACGTACAACTCGAACGGCCAGATCCTTTCCTTCGCCGCCATCAAGAACCAGATCGACGCCAAGCACCCCATCGGCACACGGATCGGCTGGACCTCGGGCGGCGGGCACATGCACGTGCTCTACGGCTACGACGACACCAATGGCGCGACCAAGGTCGAATACGGCGACCCGTGGCCGAACAACAGCCGCTACAACTCGATGAACTACAGCTCCTACAAATCGAACAACCAATTCCGGTGGACCCACACCGTGTACGGGATCGAGGGCTGAGACGATGAGGAACCTTTTGCGTGCGGCGATCGTCGCCGGTGCCGGGCTGCTCGTCGTGCTCGGTGCGGGAAGCGCTTCCGCCGCGGAATCCCCCGCCGGGCAGCCGAATGCGGCCGACCTCGCCGCGATCGGCACCCTCGTGTCCGGAAAGGACACCGCGAACCGGCTCGCCACCACGGTCTTCCCTGACGGCACCAGAGTCGCCGCGGAAACCGCGGCCCGCAACGCGATGGCCGACCCGGCCAAGCCCGTCGCGGTCTACGAGCCGTCCGCGGAGTTCGTCACCGGGAAGTCCGCGGTACCTGCCGAACTCGCCTACGTCGCCGTGCCCGCCAGGACCGGGGACGGCGCGACGGCCACCGTGCAGGCCCAGCGCGAGGGCCGTGACTGGTCGGTCTTCAACGTCGCCTCGGGCGACGTCGAACAGCGGCTCGCGGCCGAGGCGGGCAAGGGCTACCTGCTGCACGAACCGCAGGTGAACGCCTGGTACGCGGTCGAAGGCGGCACGGTGCGGGTGCTCGACGGCTCGGTCACCGGCACGGCGAAGGGCGCGACCATGAGCGTCGACGCCTTCCGCACGGCGTTGCGTGACCGCTACGCCGACAAGCTGCCGGGTTCGGCCTACGACCGCGAAGGCGCCGGGGGTGGCTACACCCCCGCGTCCGCGACCGCCCGGCCGAACGAACCGCGCGACCTGCTCGTCCCGATCCTGCTCGGGGCCGGTGCGCTGGCGCTCGTCGCCGCCGGCGCCTACGCGGTGCGCCTGCGCAGGCAGTGAAATGAAGCAGCGACGCGCGGTGTGCCGGCCCGACGGCACAC
>NZ_JBHYIK010000027.1:83364-88267 GCF_042739735.1 Amycolatopsis sp. NPDC059027
GCTCGCCGCGGCCGCGGGCTCGGGGGGGGCCTTCCGAATGTTTTTTATTAAGGCGGCGGCGGGGGGGGCGCGGGCCGGCCCGCCCCCCGCGCGTCGTGTTTTTCGGAGCGCGTTCAGATGGCGGCGATCGTCGCCGGGGCACGCTCCGCCCTGCTCAGCGCGCGCACCACGGCCGTCCCGCCGTGCCGGCGCACGGCCAGCCGCGAGAGCAGGGCGACCACCGCGGTGACCGCGCCGTCGGAGAACTCCGGTGTCGGGACTCCCACGCTGACGGCGAGATCGTCCGCGTGCACGACCAGTTCCATCGTCCTGGTGACCAGCAGATCGCCGAGCCGCAGCGACCACGGTCCCCACAACGGAATCCGCACCGGCCGGTCCTCCCCCACCGCGAAGGCGTCCGCCAGTTCGGCGACGGTGGCATCGATCCGCTCGGCCAGCGTTTCCGGCCCTTCGGCGCCGACGCGCTCGCCCCCGGCACGGATGCGGACGTTGATCTCGGCCTCGGGCCCCGCGCCGATCCACTCCACCCGGCCGTAGTGGTCGAGCAGGGTGATCACCGGTTCTTCGGGCACCGGCCCCGACAATGCCTCCGGCACGGCCAAGACCTGATAGGCGAGATGCCCGGCGAGGCCGCCGACGCTGAACTCCGGCAGCGCGCTGGGCGCGTCCCAGGCCGCCGCGACCGCGGGCTCGCGCAGCAGGCGCGCGGCGATGCGCGCCGCGGCAAGGAACTCGTCTCCGGTCATCTGTGGTTTCCTTTCGGCCGTCGTAGTTCTTCCTCTTGGGGGACAACGTTGTCTGTTTCCGGACAGGAATGTCGAGGGAATATCGTGGGACCGCGTCCCCCGTGTCACGATGTGCTCGCCGTCCGGCGCCGGCACGGTTCGTCCCGTATCGATCGCTCCTCACATTCCCAAGGGGAACCATCATGCGCCGAATCACGCTCGTGGCCGCCTGCGCGGCCCTCCTCACGGCACTCGTCCCGGCCGCACAGGCACAGGCGGCGACCTCGGTGGTCCAGACCGCGGTCAACCACACCTCCGCCGCCCGGCTCGACTCCTACTGGACCCCGGAACGGCTCGCGAACGCGAAACCGATCGACCCGCCCGCCGCCACCGGGGCCACCCGGCAGGCCGAACCCGGTGGCACGCCCAGATTCGTGCACGCCACCCCGCCCCAGCCCGGATCCGGGACGCAGGCGGCGGCCAGCATCTGGGTGACCATGGGCAGACTCGCCTTCACCGTGCCGGGCAAGGGCGACTTCATCTGTTCCGCCAACGTCGTCACCAGCAACAATCACGACGTCATCTCGACCGGCCGGCACTGCGTCATGGACATCGGCACCGGGCAGACCTACACCAATTTCCGCTTCGCACCGGCCTACAACCAGGGAACCGCGCCCTACGGCTGGTGGAACTGGCGGTCGATGGGCTGGCGGATCGACGAGAAGGGCGCCGGTGGTGACAACGCCTTCATCGTGCTGAGCACCGGCGGGAACGGGAACCGGCACGTGCAGGACGTCGTCGGCGGCTCGGGCATCGGGTTCAACTGGGCCACCAACGGCTACGCGCACGGAATCGGCCTCCCCGGCGACAAGAACTACGCCGTGTGGTGCGAAGGGCAGCCCTACGACGGGCCGCAGGGCGGCGTCCAGATCCGTAACTGCAACGGCCTGTCCGGCGGGGCGAGCGGCGGCGCGTTCATCGTGAACTACCAGAACGACGGTTCCTCCGTGCAGACAGCCAGCTATTTCGGCAGCTGGGGCGATTCGTACTTCGCCTATTACCGGGATGTTGCCTGGCAGGTCTACAACGGAGCACAGAACGCCTGATCCCCGACGGTGGCGGCCCGGACCCGGCCGCCACCGGTCCGGCGCGGTCTGCCCGCGGCACGCGCCCGGCTTCAGGCGATCCCGAGAATCCCGGCGGCGACGCGTTCCAGCGCCGCCGGGGTTCCGCGCCCGCGACGCAGCCGCGGGGTGCGCGCCACGTCGTTGGCCACCGAAAGCACGGCGTGGACCCGGATCCTGGCGGCGATCGGATCGATGTCCCGGCGCGTCAACCCCAGCAGATGCACCCACTCGCTGACGTAGTCGTGCTGCGCCTGCCGCACGCTGTGCCGTTCGTCCCCTGGCAGGTGGCCGATCTCGCTGATCAGCAGGGTCACGAAAGCGGGGTGGACCCGGGTGAAGCGGGTGTAGGACCGGATGAGCGCGCGGAGTGCGTCCGGCGCGCTCGACGCGGCCGTGTAGGCGGCGGTGAGATCCATGTACAGCAGGCCGATCCCGCGACGGCACGCGGTCGTCAGCACGTCGAGCTTGGTCGGGAAGTGGTGGTAAACGCTCGGCCCCGCGATGCCGACGGCCGCGCCGATGTCTTCGATGGCCACGCCGGTGTAACCGCGTTCGGCGAACATCCGGACGGCTTCGATGAGCAACGCCTCCCGCCGCGACGCGGGCACGATCCCCGCCGCCGAAGCGTCCGGCGAGCGTTCGCCGGGACCCGGAAGTTCGGTGTCCAGCACGGCGTCGACGAGCCCGGCGAGCAGGTCCGCGGCGGGAACGCGGGAAAGATCGACGCGGTGGAAGGAAACACTCGCGGCGACCGCGACCACCGACCACGCCAGCAGCGCGGCCGCTCCGTCGTCGAGCCCGGGGCGCGCGAGCCGGACGTGCCCGGCCGCGAGCGCGCCGATCTCCCGCAGTTCACGCCGCAGCCGCGCGCGGTCGCCGTCGGCCAGGTGCCGGGCCTCGCGCTGCCACAACACGCCGAGCGGCCGGTGCTCGACGCCGAGCGCGGCCAGCGCACGCAGCGCAGCCCTGCCGCGGCGGTCCGGCGCCGACAGCGTGTCCCGGATCGGCACAAGCCCCTCGGTGATCACCTCCCGCAGCAGGTCCTGTTTGCCGGAGAAATGGCGGTACAGCGCGGACGGCCCGATGGCCACCGCCTCCGCGATCTCGCTCATCCCGACCCGCGCGTAGCCACGGCGGGCGAAGAGGTCACCAGCCGCGGCGACGATGAGCGCACGCCGGTTCCGCGGCCTGCTCCCCCGCGCCAGCGCGCTCTTTTCCACCAGCCGAGGCTATCGGTCATTCACTTGACTCACAACACCGCTTGACAGAGCCTGCTCACGAGGTCATCGTGAGGCGAATGTCACTTGCCGGGATTCACAAACGCCCCGTGCCGGTCCTGTTGGAGGAGACGTGTCATGTACCTGACGCAGGGGCTGCACCGCGCCGTCCAGCAAACCCCGGACGCGGCGATGACCGTCTTCGGCGACCGGAAACGCACGTTCGGCGAGACGGCCGACCGGGTCGCCCGGCTGGCGAGCGCGTTGCGCGGGCTCGGGGTCGGCGACGGCGACCGGGTCGCGATGCTGGCGCTGAACTCCGACCGGTACCACGAATACCTGCTGGCCGTGCCGTGGGCGAACGCGGTGCTGAACCCGGTGAACATCCGCTGGAGCCCGGCCGAGATCGCCTACTCCCTAGACGATTCCGACAGTCACGTGCTGCTCGTGGACGACGCGTTCGCGAAGATGCTCCCCGCGTTGAAGGACGCCTATTCCGGGCTGCGCACCGTGATCCACTGCGGTGACGGGCCCGCGCCGGAGGGCACACTGTCCTATGAGGACCTGATCGCGGCGGCCGAGCCGATCGAGGACGCGCGGCGGGGCGGTGACGAGCTGGCCGGGCTGTTCTACACCGGGGGCACGACGGGCTTCCCGAAGGGCGTGATGCTCTCGCACACCAACCTGCTCACGTCGTCGTTCGGTTCGGTCGCCAGCGGGTGCGTGCTCGCCCCCGAGGCCCGTTACCTGCACGCCGCGCCGATGTTCCACGCCGCCGACCTCGCGGCGTGGGGCGCCGCCATGCTGCTCGGCGCGACGCACGTGATGATCCCGGCGTTCGACCCGGTCGCGGTGCTCGAGGCCGTCGCCACGCATCAGGTGACCGACACCCTGCTGGTGCCGGTGATGATCCAGCTGGTGGTCGACCATCCGGCGCTCGCCGAGTACGACACCACGAGCCTGCGCCGGATCGTCTACGGCGCGTCCCCGATTCCGCAGGCCGTGCTGGAACGGGCGATGAAGGCGTTCCCCAACGCCGCGTTCACCCAGGCGTACGGCATGACCGAACTCGCCCCCGTCACCACGCTGCTCGGCCCGGAGGATCACAAGAAGACATCGTTGCTGCGCTCGGCGGGACGGGCGGCACCGCATTCCGAAGTGCGCATCCTCGACCCGGACGGTGTCGAGCTTCCCCGGGGCACGGTCGGCGAGATCTGCTCACGCGGCGGGCACGTCATGCTCGGCTACTGGAACAAGCCCGCCGAGACCGCCGACGCGCTGCGCGGTGGCTGGATGCACAGCGGCGACGGCGGCTACATGGACGACGAGGGCTACGTGTTCGTCGTCGACCGGATCAAGGACATGATCGTCAGCGGTGGCGAGAACGTGTACTCCGCGGAGGTCGAGAACGCCGTCGCGCAGCATCCCGCCGTGGCCGCCTGCGCGGTGATCGGAGTGCCCGACGAGGAATGGGGCGAACGCGTCCACGCCGTCGTCGTGCTCAAGCAGGGCCACACGCTGACGGCCGAAGCGGTCCGCGAACACGCCAAGACCCGTATCGCGGGCTACAAGGCCCCGCGCACGGCCGAGTTCGTCGACGCGCTGCCGGTGTCGGGCGCGGGCAAGATCCTCAAACGCGAGCTGCGCCGGAAGTACTGGGACGACGCGGATCGCCAGGTCCACTGAACGACGCCGAGTGGCGCGGTGGCCGTGACCGCCTGGTGTGTCCTTTGTGGATTGCGGAGCGGCGGGTGTGGGGGGGGGGGGCGGGAGCCGGCCCGAAAAAAAAACAACAAAACACACCAGAAAAACAGAGAATAGCACAGAGACACCG
>NZ_JBHYIK010000027.1:88277-116480 GCF_042739735.1 Amycolatopsis sp. NPDC059027
GTGGGGGGGGGGCCGTTCCCCGCTTGTTTTAAGCTTTGGGTTTGGGGGCGGGGGGGGGCTCGCGACCCTCCCTTCCGCTAGATAAACGCGAACGGAGCGTTCGCGACATCGGTGTGCCCGACGAGCGGCGACGTCAGCGACGGGGCCCCTGGTTCCGGCCCACCGCCCGGCCGATGAAGAAGCCGATGAGCAGGCCGACGATGAGGCCGATCGCGATGAAGAAGATGACCGTGGCGGCGGCGATCTTGCCGACCGTGCCGAGGAAGCCCTTGGCCTCGATGTCCTGTGCGACGGCCATGGCCTGGAGTAGCGCGTACTGAGTGCTCATGCGATCGCCTCGCTCCGCGACACAGTGTTCGATCCTTTTTGGCGCATGATGTCCATGATTCGCTCGCAAGCTTCGCTCATGAAGCCAGGATGGCACCAGCCGCCGCGCTTCGCCGCGCCGGGAACTGTCGGTGGGTCATGCGAACATATGTTCGTGACCAACGAGGGCCCCATCCTGCACGCCGACCTCGACTCGTTCTACGCGTCGGTCGAACAGCGTGACGATCCCAGCCTGCGATCCCGCCCGGTGATCGTGGGCGGGGGCGTCGTGCTGGCCGCCAGTTACGAGGCGAAGGCCTTCGGCGTGCGGACGGCGATGAGCGGCGGGGAGGCGCGGCGGCTGTGCCCGCACGCCGTCGTGGTACCGCCCCGGATGTCGGCCTACTCGGCGGCGAGCAAGGCCGTGTTCGCGGTGTTCGAGGACACGACTCCGCTGGTCGAGGGGCTCTCGATCGACGAGGCGTTCCTCGACGTCGGCGGCCTGCTCAAGATCGCGGGCACTCCGAGCGCGATCGCCGCGCGCCTGCGGCGGGAGGTCACCGAGCGGGTCGGGCTGCCGATCACGGTCGGCGTCGCGCGGACGAAGTTCCTCGCGAAGGTCGCCAGCGGCGTCGCCAAACCGGACGGGCTGCTCGTCGTCCCGCACGACGGGGAGCTGGCCTTCCTGCACCCGCTGCCGGTGGAGCGGCTCTGGGGCGTCGGCAAGGTGAGCGCGGCCAAGCTGCGCGAGCGCGGCATCAGGACCGTAGGCCAGGTCGCCGCACTGCCGGAGGTGGATCTCACCTCGATGCTCGGCCGCGCCACCGGGCGGCATCTGCACGCGCTGGCGCACAACCGCGACCCGCGCCCGGTGCAGGTCGGGCGCCGTCGCCGCTCGATCGGCGCCCAGCGCGCGCTGGGCCGCCGGGAACGCTCCCCCGCCGAGCTCGACGTCATCCTCATCGCGCTGGTCGATCGGCTCACCCGCCGCCTCCGCGCCGCACGGCGGGTGTGCCGCACCGTCACGCTCCGGATGCGGTTCGCCGATTTCAGCCGGGCGACCCGGTCCCGGACGCTGACCGAGGCGACCGACCACACCGAGACGGTCCTGTCCGCGGCGCGCGGCCTGCTGGCCACGGCCGCTCCCCTGGTCGATACGCGCGGTCTGACACTGCTCGGCTTCGCGCTGTCCAACCTCTCCCACGACGACGCGGTCCAGCTGACGCTGCCGTTCGACCAGCACCAGACGACCGCGCTGGACACCACGCTCGACACCCTCCGTGACCGGTTCGGCCGTACCGCGATCACCCGCGCCGTCCAGCTGGGCCGGGACGAGGGGCCCACGGTGCCGCTGCTGCCCGATTGACCGGCCGTCCGGCCGGAAAAATCACCCAAAAAACCCAGGCCGATGTCGAATCCAGCACTACGTGTTCGACCTCTTAGTAGGAGGCGCACGAAGCGCCCACGGCACCGGAAGGGGAACGGGCCATGAACACGACCACCGTCACCGAGTTGCGGGCCAGGCGAACGCCGGAACCGCCGGTGAGCCACCGGGGGATGGCGATGCTGCGCGCGGTCGGCGCCGGGCGTGCCCAGCTGACGCTGAGCCAGGAGCCGGACCTGTTCGTCGACGGCGTCCCGTGCTGCGATCAGTTCACCGCGCACACGCTGGCCCATCAGGGACTGCTGCGGCCGGGGCGGCCCGGCGCGGTGGGCCAGCGGGTGCCCGCGGTACTGACCGCGGCGGGCCGGGCACTGGTCGCGCCGGGGCACGCGGCGGCCTGAACCCGCTAGAGTCCGGATGTGCGTGACGTACCGGGCGACGGGAAACGGCTGTCGTACTACCAGTTCGGCAGCACGGCGCTCTTCGCTTCCCAGTACGACCAACGGTTCTCCTACTGTCTCCACGTCCCGCGCGGTTATTCCGAGGACGACGATCGCCGGTATCCGCTCGTCGTCGCCGTGCACGGGACGGCCCGCACCGTGCAGACCTGCCGCGACGAGTTCGCCGGGTTCTGCGAGGAGCACGACTGCATCGTGCTCGCTCCCCTGTTCCCCTGCGGTATCGGCGAACCCGGCGAGCTGAGCAACTACAAGTACATCTCCTACCGCGGCATCCGGTACGACCACGTCCTGCTCGCGATGATCGAGGAGATCGCCGGGATCTGGCGCGTCGAGGACGACCGCTTCCTCCTCACCGGTTTCTCCGGCGGTGGCCAGTTCGTCCACCGGTTCACCTATCTGCATCCCGGCCGGCTGCGCGCGGTCTCCATCGGCGCCCCCGGCGTGGTGACCCTGCTCGACGCGGACCACCCGTGGTGGGTCGGTGTCGGCGATCTCGAAGAGCGGTTCGGCACGCCGCTCGACCTGGCCGCGTTGCGCCGCGTGGCGGTGCACATGGTCGTCGGCGGCGCGGACACCGACACCTGGGAGATCACGGTGACGCCGGACAGCCCGCGTTATCAGCCCGGCGCGGACCTGCAGGGCGCGAACCGGATCGACCGGATCACCGCGCTGGCCCGCAGTTTCGAACGGCACGGGGTCGCGGTGCGGCTGGAAGTCGTGCCGGGCGCGATCCACGAGCGGGAGCCGCTGATCCCGTCGACGCTCGCCTTCTTCCACTCCGTCCTGAGTGGACAGTAGAGGTCAGCCGGGCAGCAGCCCGCGGCGCGCGAGGTTCGCCATCAGCGCCCGCACCCCGAACGTCCACGGCTCCGCGGTCTCGGCGTGCGTCACCGTGTTGACCAGCGTTCCCAAAGCCGGACAGGCGATCCGCACCACGTCGCCGAGGTGGTGGGTGAAGCCGCCGCCCGGAGTGTCCCGGTCCTCGGTGGGCGCGAACAGGGTCCCGGTGTAGAGCAGGAACCCGTCCGGGTACTGGTGATGCGGGCCGATCACACTGGCCACCAGCTCCAGCGGGTCGCGGCTGATGTACCGCATCGAACTCGCGCCGTCGAGGACGAACCCGTCCTCGCCTGCGACCCGCAGGCGCAGCTCGGCGGTGCGGACGTCGGCCATGCCGAAGTGATCGTCGAACAACCGCAGGAACGGCCCGAGCGCGGCGGAAGCGTTGTTGTCCTTGGCTTTCGGTAGCAGCAGCGCGCTGCGTCCCTCGATGTCCCGCAGGTTGACGTCGTTGCCGAGGGTGGCGCCGACGATCCGGCCCGCGGCGGTGACCGCGAGCACGACCTCCGGTTCCGGGTTGTTCCAGGCAGACACCGCGGCGACGCCGATGCGCGCGCCGTGGCCGACCGCCGCCAGCAGCGGCGCCTTGGTGAACACCTCCGGCTCCGGGCCGATGCCGACCTCCAGGTACTGCGACCACAATCCCTCACGGCGCAGCCATTCCTTGGCCGCGGCGGCTTCCGGCGATCCGGGGACCACTGTGGACAGTGTGCCGCCGATGGCGCGTTCGACCTCCGCCCTGACCGCGGCGGCGCGGGCCGGGTCCCCGCCCGTCTTCTCCTCGATGACCCGTTCGGTGAGGCTGCCGGCGAAGGTGACCCCGGCCGCCTTGAGCACTTGGAGGTCGGCGGGCGCGAGCAGTCGCGGTACCGCTTCGGACGGCACCGTGGCGAAACTCGCGGCGAGGACGTCCGCCAGCGGCCACGACCGCGCGGCGGGCGCGGTCCTGGCCAGTGCCACCGGATCCGCGGACTCGGTCAGATCGGCGAGTGTCGGGGTGACGGGCGTGAGGTCGGCGAGTTCGTCGCCCCGCACCGCGACGACGCACGGCCCGCCCTGCCCGGGATCGTGCACGCGCCCGACCAGCGTCGCGCGCCACGCGTCCTCGGGAAGCGTTTCCCTTGCGGTGACCAGCAATCCGGGTGCCCTTCGCCGTCCGAGCCGTGCTCAACGTAAACCGATCACGCCACGGGGTCAACGAGGCGGCTCAGCCGAAGTTCACCGCCGCCAATATCTCCTTCACGGGACCACCTCGCCGGTCCCGATCAGTGGACGGGAGTGCACAGGATCAGCAGGCCGATCCCGATCAGTACCACCGGCAGCACGACGTGCCCCCAGCGGGCGAGCACGCGGGCGATCGGCGGACGTGTGGCGAGAAACCGGCCCGCGCCACACCAAACCGCCACCAGCGCCAGGAACACCACGGCGTACACGACCAGCTCTCTGGTTCCCGCCGCGGCGAACACCGGCACGTACACCCCGACGTTGTCCCCGCCGTTGGCAACGGTCACTCCCGCCACGGACAGAATCGCCACCCGATCCGCCGGTGGCGCGTCGTCCTCGGCGTGACGCCCGCGCCACGCGAGCCACCCGGCGCGGAGGCCGATCAGCAACGGCAGCAGCCCGAGCCAGGGAATCATCCGCTCCGGCAACAGATCGGCGCCCAGCGCGCCGCAGATCGAGACCGCCAGGATCGCGGCGAACCCCAGATACTGCCCGGCCACCACCCGGACGGCGCCACCGCGCTCCCCTGCCGCCTTGGCGAAGAACAACGCCAGGAGCACGAGATCGTCCACATTGGTCACCGCGAACACACCCGCGGCCGGACCGAGCTGCCCCACGCCGTCCTTCCTACCGTCGTTTCCGGTACGACACCCGGACAGGGTGACGTGCCCGTCACCGAGCTGGACGCCGTGCGCGTCGAGCCCACCGGCTAACCCCGAGCGACCTCAGCGGTGTGCGCGGGGATGTAGCGCTCGCCCATCACCTGGTCGCTCAGCGGGTCCAGTGCGGCCAGCGCCTCGGCGTCCAGGGTGAGCTCCAGGGCGGCCGCGTTCTGCTCCAGCCGGGCCGGGCTGCGGGTGCCCGGAATGGTCGCCACCGCCACCCCGAGCCGCTCGGCCTGGGCGTACACCCAGGCCAGCGCCACCTGGGCCGGGGTGGCACCCAGCCGGTCGGCCACCTCGCGCACGGTCCGCGCGATCTTCTCGTTGGCCTCGCCCGCCTCGCCTGCGAAGCGGGGGTTGGTGCGCCGGAAGTCCTTCTCGCCCAGCGTGGAGCGGTCCAGCGTGCCGGTCAGGAACCCCCGCCCCAGCGGCGAGTACGGCACCAGCCCGACCCCCAGCTCGGCCATCACCGGAGTGACCGCCTCGACGTCTCGGGTCCACAGCGAGTACTCGCTCTGCACCGCGGTGATCGGGTGCACCGCGTGCGCCCGGCGCAGCAGCTCGCCGCCGACCTCGGACAGGCCCAGATGGCGGACCTTGCCCGCCTCGACCAGCTCGGCCATCGCCCCGACGGTCTCCTCGATCTCCACGTCCTGGGGCGGGCGGTGGGCGTAGTACAGGTCGATCACCTCGACGCCCAGCCGCAGCAGCGAGGCGTCACAGGCGCGCAGCACGTAGTCCCGGGCACCGCGGATGCGGCGTGCCCGGTCGCCGGCGCTGCGGTCGATGCCGAACTTGGTGGCCAGCTGCACCTGCTCGCGGCGGCCGTGGACGGCCCGGCCCACCAGCACCTCGTTGTGCCCGGTGCCGTAGGCGTCGGCGGTGTCCAGGAACGTGATGCCCAGTTCCAGGGCCCGGTCGATGGTGGCCAGGCCGCCGTCCCAGTCGGCGGCGCCGTAGCTCTCGCTCATCCCCATGCACCCCAGGCCCATCGCGCTGACAGCGAGACCGGGCGAGCCGAGCGTGGTTCGGGTGATCATGCGCGGATACTCCTCCTGCCCGGCCGGCCGGGCGGTACCTCGAGGGCTGACGAACGTTTCCGACGCTAGGACCTGGAGCGCGCACCAGGTCAAGCCGGAGGACCGGCACGGGGATGTTCGATGGTCAGGTACGGGTGCGCAGCACCGGGAGGAACCGGGCGGCCCTGCGGGTTATCGGGTGCATTTCCGGGATCTTCAGCGCGGCCAGCACCCCGAAGGACACGGCGAGTCCCACAAGGCACTCCAGTGGCAGTCTGATCCACGCCTGGAGCACCGGCCCGAGCGCCCCGGGGACGGCGAATCCGGCGAGTACCGCGGTCGCCGCACCGAGGACGCTGGCGCCGCAGGCGTACAGGACGACACGCAGGGCACGTTTGCTGCGCAGGTGCCCCAGCCGCACCCAGAGCCAGATCTGGCCCAGGATGGCGCCGACGAAATAGGCCGCGGCGTTGACCAGCATCGCGCCGAGCGCGATGTGCTCGCCGTCCAGCAGCACGGGGCACAGGAACAGCAACGGGATCTTCACCGCCGTCATGACCAGCATGATCAACGTCGGGGTGCGGGCGTCCTTCATCGCGTAGAACACCCGCAGCTGCAACATCACCAGCGCGAAGGGCAGCAGGCCGAAGGCCGCGATGGCCAGCGTCTGGCCGAGCCGGTCGGCGTTCGCGATGCTGCTGGTGCCCCAGGTGGCGAAGACGACGATCCCGATCGGCGCGCCCACGACGGCGAGCACCCCGGACACCGGCACGAACACGACGGTGGACAGCCGGGCGGCGAAGGACAGATCGCCCACCAGCCGCCGGGTGTCGCCGTCGGCGGCGGATCGGCTCATCCGGGGCATGATCGCGGTGAGCAGCGAGACGCCGAGCACGCCGTAGGGCAGCTGGAATAGCAGCCACGCATAGGTGTAAGCGGTGACTCCGCCCTCCGTACCGCGGGTCAGCACCCGGGTCGTGACCACGAAACCGGCCTGGCTGACGGCGACGTAGCCGACGATCCACGCGGCGAGGCCGCCGAACTCCTTCATCCTCGGGTCGAGGCCCCACCGCCAGCGGAACCGGAACCCGCTGCGGGCCAGCGCGGGCAGCAGTGTCACCGCCTGCACGACGATGCCCAGTGTCACGCCGACGCCGAGGACCAGCAGTTTGGGGTCGCCCATCCGGACCGGATCCAGCGAGATCTCACCGGGCATCAGCGCATACACCGTCAAGGTGACGATCACGACCAGGTTGTTCAGGACCGGCGCCCACGCGGGCGGCCCGAAGACGTTCTTCGCGTTCAGGATCGCCGAGATCAGCGCGAACAAACCGTAGAAGAGGATCTGCGGCAACAGCAGATAAGCCAGCGCGGTGACGAGTGCCGGGTTCGCCTCCGGTGCGGACCGGTCCACATACAGCGCGGTGAACGCCGGCGCGGCCGCGACGGCCAGGACCGTGCCGAGCGAGAGCACCACCAGCGCCATCGTCACCAGCCGCTGCGCGTAGGCCTGCCCACCGTCCGGATCGTCGTGCGACCGGACCAGCAGCGGGACGATGACGCTCGCCAGCACGCCGCCGAGCAGCAGTTCCACCACGATGTTGGGCAGGGTGTTCGCGATGTTGAACGAGTCGTTCACCGCGCCCGTCCCGGCCACGACGGCCAGCAGGACCTTGCCGAGGAAGCCGGTGACCCGGCTGGCCATCGAAGCCACCGCGATCCGGCCGCTGGACCGCGCCAGCGAGCGGCCGGGGGTGACCGGCTCGACGACGTCCGCCGGGATGCGGGCGATGACCCGGGTGGCGAGCTCGTCATAGGGGCGCCCGGCGTCGAGGTCGCGAGTGGGCCACCCGATCGCCCCGCTCGCCGGATAACGCGGAAGCAGGACCGTTTCCGCCTCGGCGGGGTCCCCGCCGAGGGCAGTCCGGTTTCCGCGGTGCTCGTCAGCCATGCCCCTAGCCTGCCAGGCGCGAGGACGCCGGGCGGGGCGCCGACGAGGACGTCACGTCTTCTTCGCCGAACCCCTCACCACCGCGCGCTCCCCTTCCGCATCTTCCGGCGCGCCCAGATAGGCGAGCGTCATCTCGGTCGTTTCGGTGGCCCATCTGGTCCAGCTCAGGCCGTCGGACCAGAACCGGCAGGTGGCGGCGCGGTGCACACAGGAGCCGATCATGGTGCGGGCGGCCATCCGGACGGCCCGCGCGCGATCCGGGCGGCGGACCTCCTCGCGACAGGGCTGAACCGCTTCGACGAAAGCGTCCTGGATCGCGGCCAGCGCCTGGAGACCACGGTCCCGCCCCTCGGCACGCTGGCCGTCGAGCAGTTCGGGGAAGATCCGGTCGTGGCGTGTGAAGGTGCGCGCCAGCGCATGGGCGAACGCTCCGACGACGCCGTCCAGCCCGGGCGCCGGTGAGCGAAGCGCTTCGCCGACGGCGGTCTCCAGCTGTCCGAGCAACTGGTCCTTCACGGCGTGCAGCAGCTGGTCCTTGCCGGAGAACCGGCGGTAGATCGCGCCCACCGACATCCCCGCCCGCTCGGCGACCGCCGCGACGGTGAACTCCTCGATACCCCCGTCCGCGAGCACGTGCTCGGCGGCGGCCAGCACTTTCTGCAGGGACTCCCGGCTGCGAGCTTGCTGCGGCGGGCGAAAACCCTGCTCGACGGATTGCTGACGCACCGGCCGCACGTTACCTCCCACCGGCAGGCACCCGGACGCCGGCCAGATGCGAATGATAACTTGCATTCGCATCTGACGGCTTGAAGGGTGGCAGCATGGTGAGCATCGAGGTGCGGGGTGCCTCTGTCGATTTCCCGATCTTCGACGCCAAGACCCGGTCGCTGAAGAAGCAGGTGCTCGGCAAGGCCGGCGGCAAGATCGGCACCGGGGCCAGGGTCCCGGTCATCGAGGCGCTGCGGGACATCACCCTGTCGCTGAGCGAGGGCGACCGGGTCGGCCTGGTCGGGCACAACGGCGCCGGAAAATCCACGCTCCTGCGGTTGCTGTCCGGCATCTACGAACCGACCCGGGGCAGCACCCGGGTCATCGGCAGGATCGCGCCGGTGTTCGACCTCGGCGTCGGCCTGGACCCCGAGGTCTCGGGCTACGAGAACATCCTGATCCGGGGCCTGTTCCTCGGCATGAACCGCAGGCAGATGGAAAAACGGGTCGGCGACATCGCGGAGTTCACCGAACTCGGCGACTATCTGCGCCTGCCGTTGCGCACCTACTCCGCCGGTATGCGAGTACGGCTCGCACTCGGCGTGGTGACCACCATCGACCCCGAGATCCTCATCCTCGACGAGGGCCTCGGCGCGGTCGATTCGGCGTTCCTCGCCAAGGCACGCGGGCGGCTGGTCGACCTCGCCCGCCGCTCCGGGGTGCTGGTGTTCGCCTCGCACGCCGACGAACTGCTGCGGGAGCTGTGCACCACCGCCCTTTGGATGGACGAGGGCCGGATACGCGGGCACGGCTCACTGGACGACGTCCTCGCGGCCTACAAGGGCCGGGAACCGTGACCCCGCGGACGCGACAACATTCCACAGTGGACAAAAACACGTCCGCCGTTCGCCCGTGAACCGACGAAGGTAGGGCGGCCGTTCGGCGCCTTTTCCCGGCGGCACGGAGCAATCGGCGCGCCGACCCGATCGCGGTGTGGCCGGTTCGCCTTAGCCTGCGATGGTCGGCGCGCACGCACGGGAGGCGTGATGAGGACGGGAACGTGGTTGGCGGCCGTGGCGATGACGGCCGGTGGCCTGGTGGGCCTCACGCCCGCCGCCGAGGCCGCCGTGCTGGGCGCGAGCGCGCCCGGCGCGATCGAAGGCAGCTACGTCGTGGTGCTGAAGGGAGAATCCGCGCCGAGTGACCTGGCCGCCCGGTACCCTGCCACCGTCGTCCGCACGTTTTCCCATGTGTTCCACGGTTTCTCGGCGCGGATGACCGCACACCAGGCGCGACGGCTCGCCGCCGACCCGGCGGTTTCCTACGTACAGCAGAACCAGCGGGTGAAGGTCGCCGGAGACCAGCCCGATCCGCCGTCGTGGGGACTGGACCGGGTCGACCAGCGACAGCTGCCGCTGGACGGCCATTACCGGTATCCCACCACGGCTTCCGACGTCACCGTCTACGTGGTCGACACCGGCGTGCGGGTCACGCACCAGGACTTCGGCGGCCGTGCCGTGTGGGGCACGAACACCGTGGACAACCAGAACGAGGACTGCCACGGGCACGGCACGCACGTCGCAGGCACCGTCGGCGGCCGGCGCTACGGCGTGGCCAAGGGTGTCCGGCTGGTCTCGGCGAAGGTGTTCGACTGCGGCGGCGAGGGCAGCAGCGAAAACGTGGCCGCGGCGCTGGACTGGGTGGTGGCCGACCACAGGTCCGGCCCGGCCGTGGCGAACATGAGCCTCGGCGGCGACGCCCCCGACAAGGTCATCGAGGACGCCGTCCGGCGGACGATCGCCGACGGCGTGGTGACGGTCGTGGCGGCGGGCAACGAATCCGACGACGCCTGCCGTCATTCGCCTTCCCGGGTACGCGAGGCGCTGACCGCGGCGTCGAGCGACTCCTCCGACGCGCGCTCGTACTTCTCCAACTACGGCAGCTGTGTCGACCTGTTCGCGCCGGGCGAGAGCATCACTTCGGCGTACAACGGCAGCGACACGGACTCGGCCGACCTGTCCGGCACGTCCATGGCGACACCGCACGTGTCCGGCGCGGCGGCATTGGTGCTCTCACGCAACCCCACGCTGACCCCGGCCCAGGTCGCGACCGCGCTGGTGAACGACTCCACCAAGAACGTGATCTCCGGCGCGCAGGGCTCACCGAACCGGCTCCTGATGGTCAATCCGGGGTAGCCGGAAATTCACGCGCGTCCGTGGCGGCCGGTCCCTTATGCTGCACGGCAACGCGATGACGGAGACGAGTAGCCGAGGGACCACGCGAGTCCGAGAGAGCCGCCGGTAGCTGCGAAGGCGGTCTCGCGCCCGAGGCGAAGACCCTCCCGAGTGCGGGGAGGAACGGCTTCGGCCCCATGCCCCGCCGGCAGGCCCCCGTGATCGGGCCGCGAACGAGGCCGCCACGCATCGGCGGTGAAAGTGCGGTGGCACCGCGAGTTCCCTTCTCGCCCGCACTCCCAAGGGATCGCGCACAGCCACTCAGGAGTGTGATGATCCACCGTGTTCTCGCCGCCGACCTGCCCCGGCACGTCGGCGAGCACGTCGAAATCGCCGGCTGGGTACACCGGCGCCGCCCGCTGAAGTCCGTGACGTTCCTGGTGATCCGGGACCGCTCCGGGCTCGCGCAGGTGGTCGCGGACCCGGCGGAATTCCCGCGGCTGCCGGAAGAAACCGTGGTGCGCCTGCGCGGCAGGGTGACCGCGAACGCGCAGGCACCCGGCGGCGCCGAACTCACCGAACCGGCCGTGGTCCCGCAGCCGGAACCACTCCGGCCGCCGCCGTTCGACCTCTACCGGCCGACCGTTCCGGCATCGTTGCCCACGATCCTGGACAACGCGCCCGTCGCCCTGCGGCACCCCTTGCTGAAAGCACGGTTCACGATCGCGGCGGCGAGTGTCGCCGGGTTCCGGGAATCCCTTGCCACGCAAGGGTTCACCGAGGTCCACACGCCCAAGATCGTCGCGACGGCCACGGAGTCCGGCGCGAACGTGTTCGAGATCGGCTTTTTCGGGCGTCCCGCGTATCTCGCGCAGTCACCGCAGTTCTTCAAGCAGGCCCTCGTCGGCGTGTTCGAGCGTGTGTACGAGGTGGGGCCGGTGTTCCGCGCCGAGCCGCACGACACGGCGCGGCATCTCGCGCAGTACACGAGCCTGGACGCCGAACTCGGCTTCATCACCGACCATCGTGACGTGATAGCCGTGCTCCGGCAGGTCCTCGCGGGCATGGTCGAGGGCGTCGCCGTCCGGGCGGCCGACGCCGTCGGGCTGCTGGGCGTGGAACTGCCCCGGGTCCCCGAGGAGATCCCGGAGATCACGTTCGCCGACGCGCAGGAACTCCTCGCCCGGCACACCGATGAGGACCCTCGTGGCGAACCCGACCTGGCGCCCGCGCACGAACGCTGGCTCTCCGGCTGGGCCCGGCGCGTCCACGGGTCCGAATTCCTGTTCGTCACCGGGTATCCGATGGCGAAGCGGCCCTTCTACACACATCCCGACCCGGCGGAGCCCGCGTACTCGCGCAGTTTCGACCTGCTGTTCCGCGGACTCGAACTGGTCACCGGCGGGCAGCGGCTGCACCACTACCCGGACTACGTCGCGGCACTGGAAGCTCGGGGCGAATCCCCTGCGGACTACCACGACTACCTGGCCGCGTTCGCGCACGGAATGCCGCCGCACGGCGGATTCGCCCTCGGGCTCGAGCGGTGGACCGCACGGCTGACCGGCGACGACAACGTCCGCCGGACGACGCTCTTCCCCCGCGACCTCCACCGCCTCACCCCGTAACCGGAGGCGGCCCCGCGCTCACCGCCGTGCAGGAGGCCTTCACGGCATTCCGCGCCGTACGCGGGCGCGGGGCGCGTCCTGAACGACGCGTACGGGACGTTGATCGTCTCGAACGCGTCGTTCGCGACATGGCGGCTGGGCAGCAGGGAGTCCGTGCGCTACAGCGCGAGCGAAACGGGCAATACGGCACAGCGGAGCAATTCGCGGGGAGTGCGATGCCGGTAAGGCCACCTTACGGGCGTCCGACGCCCTCAAGGTGGCCTTACCGGCACCTGAATCCTGGGTGACCCGGGATTTCTGGCGTGGGCAGGTGAAGGGCACCGGTGAGCCGAACGGCTTCGCTCGGCCCTTCGTGGCTCAGTCGATCGCGGACATCACGTGCTTCACGCGGGTGTAGTCCTCCAGCCCGTACATCGAGAGATCCTTGCCGTAGCCCGAATGCTTGAAGCCGCCGTGCGGCATCTCGGCCACGATCGGGATGTGCGCGTTGATCCAGACGCAGCCGAAGTCGAGCCGCTTCGACATCCGCAGCGCGCGGGCGTGGTCGCGGGTCCACACCGAGGACGCGAGCCCGTACTCGACGCCGTTGGCCCACCGGACGGCTTCGTCCTCGTCGGTGAACCGCTGCACGGTGATGACCGGGCCGAAGACCTCGTCGGTCACGATCTCGTCGCCCTGGTTCAGCCCGGAAACCACGGTGGGCGCGTAGAAGTAGCCCCGCTCCCCGACCCTCGTCCCTCCATTGTGGACCTCCGCGTGGCCGGGCAGCCGGTCGATGAACCCGGCGACGCGGGCCAGCTGGTCGGCGTTGTTGAGCGGACCGTACGCGGCTTCGGCGTCCTCGGGGCCGCCGGTCCGTGTCGCACGCGCCTGCTCGGTGAGCGCGGCGACGAAGTCGTCGTGCACGCCCGGCGCGACCAGTACCCGCGTCGCGGCGGTGCAGTCCTGGCCCGCGTTGAAGTACCCGGCTTCGGCGATGGCAGCGGCCGCCGCCTCGACGTCGGCGTCGTCGAAGACCACGACCGGGGCCTTCCCGCCCAGTTCGAGGTGCACCCGCTTGACGTCGGCGGCCGCCGCGCCGGCGACCGCCATCCCGGCACGGACCGAGCCGGTGATCGCCGCGAGCTGCGGGATCCGGTGCGAGACCAGCGAGCGCCCGGTGTCCCGGTCGCCGCAGACGACGTTGAACACGCCAGGCGGCAGGAACTCCCCGGCCAGTTCGGCGAGCAGCACGGTGGAGGCCGGGGTGGTGTCGGACGGTTTGAGCACGATCGTGTTCCCGGCCGCGAGCGCGGGCGCGATCTTCCAGATCGCCATCATCAGCGGGTAGTTCCACGGCGTCACCTGTGCGCAGACGCCGATCGGCTCGCGCCGGACGTAGGAGGTGAAGCCCCGCATGTACTCACCGGCCGACTTGCCCTCCAGCACGCGCGCCGCGCCCGCGAAGAACCGCAGCTGGTCGACGGACGCGGTCAGCTCCTCGCTCTTGGTCAGCGCCAGCGGCTTCCCGGTGTTGGCCGACTCCGCCGCGACGAACTCGTCGGCGCGCTTCTCCAGCGCATCGGCGATCTTCAGCAGCGCGAGCTGGCGCTCGGCGGGCGTGGTGTCCCGCCAGGTCTCGAAGGCTTTGGCGGCGGCGGAAACCGCGCTGTCCACATCGGACTCACCGGCGAGCGGCGATGTGGCGTAGACGGTGCCGGTCGCCGGGTTCACGATGTCGAGGGTGCGTCCGTCGGCGGCGTCGGCGAACTCCCCGTTGACGAAGTTACGGAAGACTTCCTTGTCACTCACTGGTGTTTTCTCCATGGTCGAAGGGTGCTGATGCGCGGTGCGGTGCTAGTTCTCGGGAACGGTCACCACCCAACGCTCGCCCGCGCGCGGCCGGAGGTAGCACCGCCAGTATCCGGCGGCCAGCACCACGACCGCGAGCGTGATCACCAGATCGGACGCTTTCTGCTGGGACAGCACGTAAAGCAGGACGACGGCGGTCAGCACCGGCAGCACCGGCCAGCCCCACATCCGCCACGCCGCGGCCTGGCGGTGCTTCCCGCGCCGCGCCGCCAGCGTCGCCGCGACCACCCCGAAGTAGAGCGCGGCGACCACCACGCTGGTCACCCCGTTGAGCGTGGCGATCGGCACCAGGCACAGCACGGCGCCGGAAACGCCGACCACCAGGGTGGCGGGCCACGGCGACGAAAACCGCGCGCCGATCGTGCCGAGCACGCGGTTCACCCCGTCCGGCCAGGCGCGATCGCGGGCCGAGGCATAGAGCACGCGCGAGTTCTGGATGACCATCACCACGACCGCGTTGACGATGGCGATCGCGATGGAAAGGCTGACGAACACACCGACCGCCGAGTTGCTCCAGCCGGTCACCATCGCCGCCACGTCACCGGCGGCGAGCGTGGCGGCGTCCGGAGCCCCGAGGACGATCGCGACCACCGGCACGAGCACCACCAGCGCGCCCGCGGCCAGCGTCCACAGCACCGTCCGGACCACGGTCCGGCGCGGCGTGCGCATCTCCTCGGAGAGGTAGATCGCGGTGGTGAAGCCCTGCAGCACGAACAGGGCGACCGCGAGCCCGGCGATGATCGTGACCGGGCCGAGCACGCTCCCCTGGCCCGGCTCGGCCAGCGTCGGCTGGACCAGCACCGACGCGGGACGCTGTGCGTGCGCGAAGCCGAGGAAGGCCACGACCCCGGCGGCGACGACCTCCAGGCACAGGAAGACCCCGGTGATCCAGGCGTTGGCGCGCAGGTTGAGCAGGCCCATCACCGTGCCCAGCAGCATCACCACGACACCGACGACACGTTTGTCGACGTCGAGGACGGGCGCGAGATAGTCGGCCGTGCCGACCGCGAAGATCGGTGGGATGACCAGGACGACGACGAAGGACAGCGCGAACATCAGCCAGCCGGAAAACCGCCCGGCGACCGTGCCCACCATCGCGTACTCGCCACCCGCGCTCGGCACGAGCGTGCCCATTTCCGCGTAGCAGAAGGCAACCGCGACACACAGCACGCCGGCGAGCACGATCGTCAGCGCGGCGCCGGTGCCGGTGAGCGCGAGCAGTGGCGGGACGACGACGAACAACGAGGACGCCGGCGTCAGGCAGCTGAGCGTCAGCAACGTCCCGCCGAACACGCCGATCGAGCGCGGCAGCTTCCGCGGGCCCGGCCCGGTTTCGATGCCCGGCGAGCGCGCACCCTCGGCTGCGGAGGTGGCCGGAGGCGGGTCGGCTGTCATCGCCATGGGGCGCTCCCATCGATCCGGTCCGACGCAGGTTGTGACGCATGAAACAGCACGGATTCGGCGTCGTCAACCGGCACTTCGCAACGAAATCCGTTGTCAAAACGCGATCATGCGGCCGGATTTGATGTTCGAATGCGACGGTCGCCACGGTCATGGGTGGCCAGGCGCGACCGGCGGCTGGCGCTCGGGTTCGCTCCGCGCGGTGCGAAATCCGCAGCACGCCGCGGCCGGATTCGAGGAATTTCCTGACAGCGGCGCCGGAATCCGCTCGCCGCGAGACGCGCCGTATAGGTCGTTATACGATCGCGTCGAGGGACGCCTCCTGCCAGGCACTCAAGCGACAAGGTCGCAGCACAGTCCACAAAGGACTCAGGCGCCCCCCGCGAGGCGGACTCACGGTCCGCGGAGGGCGCGGGGCTACCGCCGGGTGGCCGAGGCGATCAGCGCCCGGTCCCGTGCCGACGCGCCGATCCTGCGGTCGAAACCGACCTTGTGCAGCGGAGCGGCGACGAGCACGACCACGACGATCGCCGAGACCGCCGCCAGCACCATCGCGGCCACGAACCGGGCAGCCTCCGAGGTCGCGCTGCTCAGCACCGCGAAACCGCCGAGCACCAGCGCCACCGGCGTGACGAGCCCGATCAGCACCGGGACCACGGGGATCCGGGTGCCGTCCGGCCGCCGCGAGGAGATCAACGCGGCCCCCGCGCACACCGCGGCGGCGACGAGCGTGCATCCGCCGAGCGTGTCGCTGAGCCGGTGCCAGCCGAGCGCGATCGTCGACGCGGACACCCACGCGGCGCCGAACGCGCCTGCCAGCAACACCGGGAGCCGGGCCTTGCGCGGCAGCACGACGGCGATCGCGAACAGCACGGCCATGGCGGCGCTGACGTGCCCGCTGGGGAAGCTGTTGTGGCCGGCGACACCGAGCCCGTCGCGGATCTCCGGCCGTTCGAGCACGTACAGCTTGAGCAGCTGGGCCAGCGCCAGCGGCGCGGCGAGCAGGAGCAGCGCGGACACCCCCACGGTGAACCGGCGGCGCACCAGCGCCACCACGACGAGCGCGATCGCGGTGCCGCCGAGGATCACGACGAGATCGGTCGACCGCAACGGCGTCGCCCAGTCCACAGTGGACTTCGCGATCGAATGGGCGCTGCGGACGACGCCGTTCTCCGCCCGCTGCCCTGCCTCGGTGCGGACGAACAGCAGGTACGCCGCCACGAAGGCGATGGCGAACCCCGCCGCGCTCGCCACGAGCACGGCGGTGCGTGACGCGGCACGCACCGCGAGTGCGTGCCGCGCCGCCGCGGGCCGGGTGGTCAAGGGTGCCTCGAAGAACGTCACTGCCATGTCCCCGAGTCTCGGCTCGGGATTTCGTCGTTCCGTCAGCGTGATGTCATGGTTTTGCTACAACTGCCCCGCCGGGTTGCCTGAATTCGCACTCACCCCCTCCTGTCGCGAATAATGACCGAGGTGGCGAAGGTGTTGGTGGTCGAGGACGACGCGTCCGTGCGGGAAGGGCTCGAACTGGCCCTGCGCAGGCAGGGACACGAGGTGTACACCGGGGATTCCGGCGAACGCGGCATCGACGTGCTCAAGGAACGGCAGCCGGACCTGGTGGTCCTCGATCTCATGCTGCCCGGAATGGACGGTTTCGAGACCTGCCGCCGGATGCGCGCGGCGGGCGAGATCCCGATCATCATGCTCACCGCGCGCAGCGACGACTTCGACATCGTCGCCGGGCTCGAAGCGGGCGCCGACGACTACGTGGTCAAACCGGTCGAACCGCGCGTTCTCGACGCGCGGATCCGCGCGGTGCTGCGCCGCGTGGTCAGCGAACGCGGCGACACCGGTTCCGCCGAGCGCCACGGCGACCTGGTGATCGACCGCGCCGCCATGGAGGTCGCCAAACACGGCGAGCGGGTCTCGCTGACCCCGACCGAGCTGAAGCTGCTGCTGGAGCTGTCCCGCACGCCGGGCCAGGTCTACAGCCGCCAGCAGATCCTCTCCGCGGTGTGGGACCACGACTATCTCGGCGACTCGCGGCTGGTCGACGCGTGCGTACAGCGGCTGCGCGCGAAGATCGAGGACGTGCCGGCCAAACCCGAGCACATCCAGACGGTACGCGGGTTCGGCTACCGGTTCGGCCGCTCGTGAAACGTCCCCGGTTGCGGTCGTGGCTGGCCGGGCTGCGGCCCCGGCTGGCCGCCGCGTTCGCGCTGGTGACCATCGTCGGCGCCGCGGCGGCGTCCGGGGCGACCTACGTCACGAGCCGCAACACCATCCTCGAAGGGGTCCAGAACCAGACCATGGACTCCCTGCTCGAACGGGTCAGGGCGAACATGATCATCCTGAGCACCCCGCCCACCCAGAAGTCGCTGACCACGTTCGCGAACACGTTGCCATCCGGCACCGTGGCGGTCTACCGGGACCTGCGCTCCCCCACCGGCCCGCAGCTGAGCGAAATCCCGCCCGAACTCCGTGCCGCCGTCGCCGCCGAGAACGTCATCCAGTTCCAGCGGGTCGCGACCCCCAGCGGGCCGCGGTTCGCGGTCGGGTTTCCGTTGATGACGAAGGGCGCCGACGGCCAGACCGTCCACAGTGGCGTCGAGGTCTACGCCACAGCGCCCCTGTACCAGCAGCAGGCCGCCATCGCCGAACTCGCGACGTCGGCCTGGCGGACCGCCGCGTGGGTCCTGCCGTTCGCGATCGCGCTGGCCCTGCTCGCCGCGCGCCAGGTGCTCCGGCCCGTCCGCGCGCTGAACACGGCCGCGAGCCAGCTCGGGCACGGCCAGCTCGATGTCCGGCTCAGGGCCAAGGGCTCCGACGAACTGGCCCAGCTCGTCACCACGTTCAACAACACCGCGGCGGAGCTGGAACGCACGGTCGGCACACTGCGGGAGATGGAGGCCGACGCGCGCCGGTTCGTCGCCGACGTCTCGCACGAGCTGCGGACCCCGCTGGCCGCGATGAACGCCGTCACCGACGTGCTCGACGAGGACGCCGGGCAACTGCCCGCCGACACCGCCGTGGCCGCCCGCCTGGTGTCCGCCGAGACGAAGCGGCTGACCCGGCTCGTGCAGGATCTGGTCGAGATCTCCCGCTTCGACGCGGGCCGGGCGGAACTCCGGCTCGAGGAATGGGACCTGGCCACCGCGGTCACCGACTGCCTCGCGGCGCGGGGCTGGCAGGTGGGCGAGGATCTGGTCGCCGATCTGCCGGACGGGCTCACCGCGACGCTGGACCGGCGGCGGTTCGACATCGTCGTGGCGAACCTCGTCGGCAACGCGCTGCGGCACGGCGCCCCGCCGGTCGAGATCCGCCTACGGTCCGAAGTGGACAGTGCGGGACGGGACCTCGTGGTACTCACCGTCACCGACCACGGTCCCGGTATTCCCGAGGAGGCGCTTCCCCGGGTGTTCGACCGGTTCACCAAGGCCGACACGTCCCGCGCGCGGTCCGAGGGCAGCGGGCTCGGCTTGTCGATCGCGCGCGAGAACGCCCGGCTGCACGGCGGCGACATCACCGCGTCGAACACCTCCGCCGGGGCCCGGTTCACCCTGTGGCTGCCCCGGTACGCGGCGACGGGAGCATCGTCATGAAGCGTTTCGCGAGGCTGTGCGCACTCGGGCTCCTGCTGCTGACCGCGGCGTGCGGGGTGCAGCCGACCGATGGAGCCGTCCCGGCCGGCCCGGCACCGACGCTGCCCACCCCCGGAGCCGAGTCGGGCACGCTGATCCTGTATTTCGTCCTCGACGGCCACCCGGCCGCGGTGGCCCGCTCGGTGGGCGGCCCGGTGTCGGTCAACACGGCGCTCTCGATCCTGTTGCGGGGCCCCGACCCGGACGATCGCGCTCGCGGCTACGGCACCGAACTGCCTCCGCCTGGTCCGGGCCTGATCGGCAGTGACCCCGGCTCCGACCGGATGGTGATCAGCTTGCCTTTCGCGGTGACGACGCTGTCGTCCACCGCGGTCAACCAGCTGGTCTGCACCGCGACCATCGCGGCGAAGCAGGCCAGGTCGCCGAGCTACTACGGGACCGACGTCACCCTGATCGGCCCCGACGGCCAGATCGCTTCGCGCGGCTGCCTGTCCTGACCGCCGGAAACCCGCTCACGACGTATTCGGCCGCCCGCGTCACGACGTCCGCCAGTGGCTCTCCGCCGGAATAGACGGCGAACCCGCTCTGCAGCGCGCCCATCACCGCACCGGTCAGCGTCGCGGCCATGGCCTCGGTGAGCACGTCCGGGTAGACCTTGTGCAACATGCGGGCCCAGCCGTCGGCGAAGACGGCGTTGCGCAGCAGGAAACCCGCCCGCAACGCGGGAACCGACGCGATGAGCCGGGCACGGACAGCGGTCAGCGGATCGTCGAGCGGGAAGCTCCACACCGGCGCCGTCGCGAGTGCCCGGACGGTGCGCGGTACGAGATCCGCGATCGGCTCCGAACCGTCCGCGGTGGCGAAGATCTCGTGCAGCACTTCGTCGTAGCGGTGCTGGTCGGCGAAGACGACGTCCTCCTTCGTGGCGAAGTAGTTGAAGAACGTCGCCGGGGAAACACCGGCTGCCCCGGCGATGTCGGCGACGGTGGTCTGCTCGTAGCCGTGTGCGTCGAACAACCGCAGCGCCGCCCCGATGAGCGAACGCCGGGTCTGTTCCTTCTTCGCCTCGCGCAGTCCCGCCATACCGGTCAGGTTACTACAGTCACTCTAAACTTAGAGAGACTCTAAGTTTGTGCTAGCGTCGGGACCATGACAGAACGAGTGCGCTGCTGCGTCGCCGGGGGCGGCCCGGCGGGCGTCATGCTGGGCCTGCTGCTCGCGCGAGCGGGCGTCGACGTCGTGGTGCTGGAGAAGCACCGGGACTTCCTGCGCGATTTCCGTGGCGACACCGTGCATCCCTCCACTCTGCGGCTGCTCGACGAGCTGGGGCTGGGCGAGCGGTTCGCCCGGCTCCCCCGCGGGATCCTCGAACAGATGCACCTGCGGCTCGGCGGGGCCGAGATCGCCGAGGTCACGGTGGCCGACTTCCGCCGGATTCCCGGGCGCCACAAGCACATCGCGATGGTCCCGCAGGCGGACCTGCTCGGCCTGCTCGCCGAGGCGGGGCCCGCCGAACCGGCCTTCGACCTGCGGATGGGCTGCGCCGTCGTGGATTTGCTCCGCGAAGGCGACCGGGTCACCGGCGTGCGCTACCGCGATCAGGACGGTGAGCTTCACGAGCTGCGCGCGACGCTCACGGTCGGCTGTGACGGCCGCTGGTCGACGGTGCGCGAGGCGATGGGCCTGCGGCTACGCGAGCTCGACGTGCCGATGGACGTCTGGCAGGTCCGGGTGCCGAAGGGCACGAACCCCCAGCAGGACAAGGGGGTCTTCGGCCGGTTCGGCGGCGGGCACGCCGCGGTCACGATGGACCGCGACGACTACTACCAGACCTCGTACCTGATCCCGAAGGGCCAGGACGCCTTGCTGCGCAAGGAAAGCCTGGCGGACTTCCGGACCAGGATCGGCGAGCTGTTCGGCTGGGACGCCGGGCAGCTGGCCGCGATCGAGTCGTGGGACGACGTGAAGTTCCTCGACGTGCGGATGGGACGGCTGGCCCGGTGGCACGTCGACGGCGCGCTGTGCATCGGGGACGCGGCCCATCCGATGTCGCCGGTGGGCGGGGTCGGGGTCAACCTCGCCGTGCAGGACGCCGTCGCGACCGCCGCGCTGCTCGCGGGACCGTTGCTGCGCGGCAGGGTCACCACCCGCGAGCTGGCCGCCGTCCGGCGGCGCCGGTGGCTGCCGATGGCCGCGGTCCAGCGGTCCCAGGCGGGCGAACACGCGATGATCATCAAGCCCGCCCTCGACGGCACCCTCGACGGGAACCGGCTGCCTCTGCCGCTGCGCCTGCTGCGCCGGATGCCGTTCCTGGCCGGGCTCACCGCCTACCTGGGCGGAATCGGGCTCCGGCCCGAGCACGCGCCGCCGTTCGCCCGCCGTCCGGCGTCTCCTGTGGACAGTCCTTTGTAGATCAGGCCGGCTCGGTTCCGGTCAGCTCGGCGCTGGCCGTCCACAGGCGCGCAGCGACTTCGGGGTCGCCGAGGTTGTCCCAGACCGGTTCGAGCCGCGGCTCGCCACGCAGGCCGAACACCCGAGGACCCCACAGCTGCCCACCGGTCACCGCCGGATCGAGGACCGCCCTGACCGCGGGCCACGCGCCGGCTTCCTTGCCCTGCACGAAAAGGGCGAGCGGCAGGCCGCGCAGCCGCTCCCCCGCCGTCCGCGCGTGCACCGGCGGGCGCGCCGGGGTGAGCGAGTCGAGCGCGCCGCCGGGATGGCACACCACACTCGACGTCGCGCTCCCCGCCGCGCGCAGGCGACGGTCGAGTTCGAGGCCGAAGAGCATCTGCGCCAGTTTCGACCGCCCGTAGGTGCGCTTCGGCCGGTAGTCCCGCGTGCTCTGGAGGTCGTCGAGGTCCAGGTGCTCCGACTTGGCCGCGAAGCTCCCGGTGGTGACGATCCGGGCGCCCGGCGCGGCCGACAGCAGCGGCATGAGCCACCGCGTCAGCGCGAAGTGCCCGAGGTGGTTGGTGCCGAACATCATTTCGTGACCGTCCCCGGTCTCGCGGCGCGGCGGTGCGTCGAGCAGCACCCCGGCGTTGAGGACGACCGCGTCGAGGGTGTTCAGTTCCAGCGCGTCCACGGCCGCCTTGAGCGACGACAGATCGGCGAGGTCCAGCCGGACGTGCCGGATCCGCGCGCCGGGCACCCTCGCCTCGATCGCCCCTCGCGCCGTCTCCGCCTTCGCCGCGTCGCGGCTGCCGAGCACGACGGTCGCGCCGGTGCCCGCGAGCTGTTCCGCGACGAAATACCCGATCCCCGCGTTGCCCCCGGTGACCAGGAAGGTCTTTCCCTCGGCGCCGGGCAGCCGTCGTACGTCCCATGTCATGACACCAGATTGCCATAATGACTCCGAAGTCGCAATCATTCCGATTTCGGAACCCCTCTCGACTCAGGTAGGCTGCGGACATGACGACTGGACGGAGGGAGCGCAAGAAGGCCGCGACCCGCAAGGCACTGTCCGACGCGGCACTGAAGCTGTTCCTGGCACGAGGGTTCGACAACGTCACGGTCGCGGAGATCGCCGAGGCCGCGGACACGGCGGTGTCGACACTGTTCGCCCACTTCCCCGGCGGCAAGGAGGCCCTCGTCCTCGGTGACGGCGGCGAACGCGAGGCGGCGCTGATCGCGGCGGTGCGGGAGCGCGCGGAAGGGATGTCGATCCTCGGCGCGCTGCGCGACTTCCTGGCCACTCGCGGTCCGTTCGACCCCGACCCCGCACCGGAATTCCGGCGCCGGACCGAACTCGTGCTCGCCACTCCGGCGTTGCGCGCCCACGCGAGGGCGTTGTGGGCGGACAACGAGCCGGCGCTCGCCCGCGTCATCGCCGAGGAGACCGGGCACAAGGAGAACGACCTTTCGTTGCGGGTGCTGGCCCGCTTCGTCCTCGAAATCCCCGACCTCGCCGCGCTGGAGCCGGACCCGGTCGCGGCGCTGGACACCGCTTTCGCCCATCTGCGCCGCGGCTGGCCGGATCTCTGACGCCGTGAGCTGAAGGGGACTTTCCTCGCGCAGGACGAGCTGAAGGGGACCTTTCTCGCATGCGACGAGACGAAGGTCCCCTTCAGCCCGCGCGGACACGGCGGGCGATCAGGCCGGGTAGGACCGTTCGGCGCGGCCCGCCGACAACGTCCTCGCCCACCACTCCAGCTGGTCGAGGAGCGTCTTCGCGGCCACCGACGTCGTCTCGGCGTCCTTCGGCCTGCCGTCGGCCCCGAACTGGCCGTGCACGCCGTGGAAACTGACGGTTTCGCGGATCGTCACCGCGTTCAGTTCGGCGAAGACGCCACGCAGATGTTCGACCGCGCGCAGCCCGCCGGACATCCCGCCGTAGGAGACGAACGCGATCGGCTTGGCGTGCCATTCGGCGTTGTGCCAGTCGATGGCGTTCTTCAGCGACGCCGGATAGCTGTGGTTGTACTCGGGCGTGATGACGACGAAGGCGTCGGCGGCGGCGAGCCGCGTGGTCACCTTGGCGACCTCGGCGACAACCTCGGGAGTGGGCGCGGCGCCGAACGCGGGCAGCACCATGGGCAGATCCGGCTCGGCCAGATCGACCACGTCGACCTCGAACCGGCCGTGCGCGCCCGCTTCGGCGGCGAACCAGTCGGCGACCACCGGGGCGAACCGTCCTTCCCGGACACTGCCGACGATGACGGCGAGCCGGACGGGAACCTCGGACACACGAACCTCCTGAATCTCAAGGGAACTCGATCTGCACATCAGCGTGGAACTTCAAGCTCCCTTGAAGTCAAGCCCCGGGTCCGGGTTATCCTCTGACCCATGGCGAACGCGACCGTCCAGCTGCCCGACCTCACCGTCGGCGAACTCTCCCGGCGCAGCGGTGTCCCGGCGTCGGCGCTGCGGTTCTACGAGGACGAAGGACTCATCCGCAGCAAGCGAACGGCGGGCAACCAGCGCCGCTACCGCCGGGACACGCTGCGCCGGGTGACCTTCATCCGGATGTCCCAGCGCGTGGGCATGCCACTGTCCGCCATCCGGGAGGTGCTCGGGCTGCTGCCCGAGGACCGCACCCCGAACCGCGCCGACTGGGCCCGGATCTCCCAGTGCTGGAAGAAGGACCTCACCGCGCGGATCCGGGCGATGGAGCAGCTGCGCGATCAGCTGACCGACTGCATCGGCTGTGGTTGCATGTCGCTGAACCGCTGCCGCCTCGCCAATCCCGGCGACGAACTCGGGACGCAGGGGCCGGGTCCGCAGCGACTGCCCGACCACCGCACCGACGGCTACACCTGACCGTCCACAGTGGATTCACGACACCACGGCGTTGACTTACATAAGCGCGGGCTTTTAGAATTGCCCGATGCACGCTTTCGACGTCCTCGGTGATCCGGTCCGCCGCCGGATCCTCGACCTGCTCGCCGACGGCGAGCTGAGTTCGGGCGACGTCACCGCGGTGGTGCGGGCCGAGTTCGGGATCTCCCAGCCCGCGGTGTCCCAGCATCTGCGCGTGCTGCGGGAGAACGGCTTCACCACTGTGCGGGCCGAGGGCACCCGGCGGCTGTACGCGGTCGATCCCGCGCCACTGCGGGAAATCGACGGCTGGCTGGACCGGTACCGGCGGTTCTGGACCGGTCCGCTCGACGCATTGGCGACCGAACTGGCCCGCGGCAAACGTGAGCGCAGGCTGGCCGCCGAAAACGCCGGGAGCACCGGCGCGGAAGAGGCCGGATAAGCGTCACAGCCGGGCGAACCGGGTGACGATCACGTGGTCCTTCGCCGGTCCGGTCACGGTCCATTCCTGGCGCCAGTGCCCGCCGTCGGAAACGTGGAACTCGCCGTGGTAGCGATCGGCGCGGCACGGGTGGTCGGTCGACCACCGGCCCTCGCTCAGGTCGAGATCGTGGAAGAACCCGCCGTGGTCGAAATGCACGTCGGCACGCTCCGGCCGGGTCAGGCGGTAGTGCAGCGTGCGGGTCACGGGGCCGACGAAGCCGCCGAGCCGCAACTCGCCCTCTTCGTCATAGACCAGGACGTCTTCGGCCAGGGTGAACGTGGCCGTGCCGGTGACCGCACCGGCGTCCGCGCCGCCGGTGGTGACGATGTCCCGCGTCAGCCGCCAGGTCCCGGTGAGGTAGGCGGCCAGGTCGGGGACCGGAAGAGAGGTGTCCACCCGGCCATTGTGCGGGGTGCCGTGGCGCGGCATAGTCGGTGCCCATGCGCAGGGGGCGGGGACAGGCCATCGTCGTGGTCACGGCGAGCCTGGTGATCGCGGGCGGGCTCGTGTACGCGGTGGTCCGGCAGAACGCGACACGGCACGCGGGCGGTTCGGGGCAGGGCCTGCTGGTACCGGTCCGGAGCGCGATAGCCGGACCCCCGTCACCGACGCGGTATCCGTCCAGCGGCGTACCGACGGCGCCGATCCGGACGCCGCCGCGGGTCCCGCAGGACACCGGCTGCCACGCCGGGCAGGGGCCGGACCGGCTCCCCGAAGTTCCCGCCGCCGTGTCGGCGAAGGTGGACGCGGCGTGGGCACGGATCGAGCGCTGGCTCGGCGCGCACGCTCCCGCGACCCGGCTCGGCCCGCCCGCGGATCTCACCCGTCTCGCCTCGGCGCAGCGGGAGATCGGGGTGCCGTTTCCCGCGGAACTCGTCGCGTCATTGCGTCGGCACAGTGGTTTCGAGCAGATCGGCAGTGGCACTTTCACTTTTCCGCCGTTCTACGCGCCGAGTTCGATCGACGAGATCGCCCGCAACGCGAAAACGCTCTGCACCGTGCTCGCCGAACCGGTCGTCGATTCCGGCGTCGGCTCGTGGTGGCACGGCCAGTGGCTGCCGTTCGCCGAGGACGGCGGCGGCAACTCGCTGTTCCTGGACCAGCGGGGCCATGCCGGGCGGCTCGGCGAACACGACAACGAGGGCTCGGCGAACTTCGATCGCTGGCCGGCCAGCCTGACCGACCTGCTCGACCAGACCGCCACCGCGCTCGAAACCGGCGGGCCCGCGTTCGGCCGCTACCCGCCGAAAGTGGAAAAAGGCGTGCTGGACTGGGAAATCCCGCGCTGAACGCGGCGCGCCGCACCCGGCTGGGCCGCCTTGTCGGGCCCCGGGCCTAGAATCTGCCGGGTGGCTCTCCCCGAGACGGCTCCCCCGAGTGAAGCGCTGGACACCCTGCACCGGGTGTTCGGCTACGACGCGTTCCGCGGCGACCAGGCCGCGATCGTCGAGCACGTGGTCGCCGGCGGCGACGCGCTCGTCCTGATGCCCACCGGTGGCGGGAAATCGCTGTGCTACCAGATCCCCGCGCTGGTGCGCCCCGGCGTCGGCGTGGTGGTCTCCCCGCTCATCGCGCTGATGCAGGACCAGGTCGACGCGCTGCGCAACCTCGGCGTGCGCGCGGGATTCCTCAACTCCACGCAGGATTTCACCCAGCGCCAGCAGGTGGAGGACGCGTTCGTCAACGGCGAGCTCGACCTGCTGTACCTGGCGCCGGAGCGGCTCGCGATGGAGTCGACGGCGCGGCTGTTCGACCGCGGCAAGATCTCGCTGTTCGCCATCGACGAGGCGCACTGCGTGTCCCAGTGGGGCCACGACTTCCGCCCGGAGTACCTGTCGCTGTCCGCACTGCACGAGCGCTGGCCGGACGTGCCGCGCATCGCGCTGACCGCCACCGCGACCGAGGCCACGCACCAGGAGATCTCCACCCGGCTCAAGCTCGAGAACGCCCGCCACTTCGTCGCGAGCTTCGACCGGCCCAACATCCAGTACCGGATCGTCGGCAAGAACTCGCCGCAGCGGCAGCTGCTGGAGCTGCTGCGCACCGAGCACAAGGGCGACGCCGGGATCGTCTACTGCCTGTCCCGGAACTCGGTGGAGAAGACCGCGGACTTCCTGGTGGCCAACGGAATTCCCGCGGTGCCCTATCACGCCGGGCTGGACGCGCGAACCCGCGCGCGCAACCAGGCGCGGTTCCTGCGCGAGGACGGGCTGGTCGTGGTCGCCACCATCGCGTTCGGCATGGGCATCGACAAACCGGACGTCCGGTTCGTCGCGCATCTGGACCTGCCGAAGTCGGTCGAGGGCTACTACCAGGAGACCGGCCGCGCCGGGCGCGACGGGCTGCCGTCCACCGCGTGGCTGGCCTACGGCCTGCAGGACGTCGTGCAGCAGCGCAAGATGATCGACACCTCCGAGGGCGACGACGCGCATCGGCGCAAGCTCGGCGCGCATCTCAACGCGATGCTCGCGCTGTGCGAGACGGTGGAATGCCGCCGGGTGCAGATTCTCGGCTATTTCGGGGAAAAGGCCGGGCCGTGCGGCAACTGCGACACCTGCCTCGCCCCGCCGGAGAAGTGGGACGGCACGGTCCCCGCGCAGAAACTGCTGTCCACCGTGGTGCGCCTGCGCAACGAGCGGCGGCAGAAGTTCGGCGCCGGCCAGATCATCGACATCCTGCTCGGCAAGGAGACCCCGAAGGTCCAGCAGTTCCAGCACAACACGCTGAAGGTGTTCGGGATCGGCACGGAACTGCGGGAGCCGGAGTGGCGCGCGGTCGTGCGGCAGTTGCTGGCGCAGGGCCTGCTCGCGGTCGAGGGCGACTACGGTTCGCTGGTGCTCACCGAGGCCAGCGCGTCGGTGCTGAACCGCGAACGCGAGGTGCTGTTGCGCCGCGAGCCGGAGCGCGCCGCGAAGGCCGCGAAACCGGCTCGCCGCGCCGCCGCGGCCGTCGAGATGCCCGCCGAGGCCGCCCCGCTGTTCGAACGGCTGCGTGCCTGGCGGGCCGCCGCCGCGAAGGAGCAGGGCGTGCCCGCGTACGTCATCTTCCACGACGCGACCCTGCGCCAGATCGCGACCGACCGCCCCACCACCCTGGCCGAACTCGGCACGGTCAACGGCGTCGGCGAGAACAAGCTCGCCAAATACGGCCAGCAGGTCCTCGACACCCTCGCCGACTGAGGCTCGGGGGTCGGTCCGCGGGGCCCCCGGGGAGAGGGCGGCGGACCCACCCCCGGGGGGGGAGACCCCCCGTAGA